>CALMVH010000113.1 GCA_937873165.1 uncultured Rhodospirillales bacterium | reverse complement strand
ATCTGGCGACGCAACATACGATCCTGAATACGACCAAGAATAGCTGTGTTTCCATGATAAATACTAAAAAAGTCTGAAAATACTGGCCATGTCATATTTGTAACGGCATCTGACTTACCTGCGTCGATCTTATCGCCGAATTGCTCACGATAACGGGTCCAAATGTCATCAATCTCTTCGTATACAGAGGCTAAAAAGCCGCGTACACGAGCATCGTCTTGAATCTGGGCTGCGAAGGCAGCCTCTTTGATTTGACGCCCAGTCGCCTTGTAAGCTGCAATTTCCGAAATAGCGCCTCCAGCGATAGCTCCTATGATTGCGCCTATGAAACCGTCCCAAAGACCACTCACCTGTCCCTCCCGCACTTGGTTATTATGTGGACCAGTTGTACTGCTTGTTGTCAGCGCACTCAACTTGGCCGATTTAGGTAAACCTATGTGCGCGCGCAAGATGGTCGTGACCGACTTGACCAAGTTGCGGGAGATGTTCGAGGTGCGGCACGGGCCGACGCCGAACTTCCCGCCGCGCTGGAACCTGCCTGTGACCGAGCGCGCGCCAATCGTGCGGCTGGACGGGGCAGGCCAGCGCCGGATCGAACTCGCGACGTGGGACTACCGCGACGGCAAGGTGGCGAGCCTGAAGGGCAGGCCACCGTTCTACAACGCGCGCGGCGAGAGCATGGGCAAGTCGGAGGCCTTCGCCCGGCGACGTTGCCTGTTGCCGTGCGATGGGTTCTATGAGTGGCTGACCGTCGCCGAGCCGGGTCGCAAGGCACCGAAGAAGGTGCCGTTCCTGTTCCGGCGCGAGGACCGGCAGCCTTTCGCCATGGGCGGGGTGTGGAGCGAGTGGCAAAACCCTGAAGGCGGCAGTACGGAACTGACCTACGTCGAACTAACCACAGCGCCGAACGCGCTGGTAGGCGAGATACACGAACGCATGCCGCTGATCGTAGACCGGGCGGACTGGGGCACGTACCTGGAAGGCTCGCCTGAGGCCGCGCGGGTGTTGGTCAAGCCGAACCCGATGACCGGCTTCGAGCGCGTGGTCGTATCGCCGAAGGTCAACTCACCCCGCAATGACGGGCCGGAAGTGATCGAGGCCGAAACTGCTGATGAAGCCTTGGCGAACCGGACCTATCAGCTGCTATAGGTTTGCGCCGGGTTGATCCGGTCGAGAGTGTTTCGGCGGACAAGCACCTTGTGGATCTCGGGGAACTGCCGAACGTGAACGGGCTTGCCGTACTTACGTTCGAGCTTGTCACCTACCGTCCGGATGCCGCGCGGATCTTGTCTGACCCAGCCTGCAACTGTCGTATTCAGTGCCTTCACGTCTGGAAAGGCCAGATCCCGATCGGGTGACTGGCGAAGCGAGGTGAGTAGTCTTGTGATTGGACCAGTAGCCCTGGGCGGGTTTGGCAAGCCGTCCCAAACCATCAGGTTCAGCACCTCGCTGATCTCCTGGTTCAGCGGCGTGAGCGGGACTGGACGCTCGCGGGTTGCTGCAGCTTCAGTGCTGGCCCCAGCGCTGGGCTGAGGTGGTTGCGGCTGGTCGGGGAAGAGCACTTCAGGTTTCAGCCGGGGCAGGCCCAACAAGCGCAGCATGGCTTCCGCGCAGTGCCGGCCAGCGAAACTCGTGCCGTGGCCCTCGGGGTTACGTTTGTTACGATACTCCAACACATAGAAATAGGTCTCCACACCGCGCCCGGAGCAGCTTTGGATCTTCGTATCTCCAGGCGCGTGCATATGGTGGATCGGCCTGATGTCGAACTCGCTTAGAATCCGCAAACGGTTCTGCTCACCCCAGCAGCTGTTGATCGGCACGTCGAGCTCTCATCGTAAGGTATAACTACAGAGAGTTCTGGGGCTCAGAGTCCGTTTGATAAATCAGTCATGTGCGGTTCTGCGGACGAGCAGGCTACCCATTGCCGCGTAGATCATGGCTTCTGACACGTCCAGGCGTGCTTCGTAGTCTCGCACGAGGCGGCGGTATCGTGTCAGCCATCCGAAGCTGCGTTCGACCATCCAGCGGCGTGGCAGGACCTCGAAGCCGGATTGATCGTCGTTGCGCCGGATGACTTCGATCACGAAGTCGAGGTAGGCTGCCTTGTCCATGAGCTTGCGGCGGTCGTATGCGCCATCGGCGAACAGGTGCTTCACCCATGGCCAGCGCTGGCGGATCGCATCAAGAATGGGCTGCGCGCCCGCGCTGTCGGAGATATCGGCCGTGGTCAGGTTCACCATGAGCAGCCGCCCGTCCGTATCCACCGCGATGTGCCGCTTGCGGCCTACGGTCTTCTTGGCGGCATCGTAGCCTTTTGCGCCCCTTGCGGCAGGGGCCTTGACGGTCTGGCTGTCAATCACGCCGGCACTGGGGCTTGCCTCGCGCCCGGCGCGCTCACGATCCAGCATCAATGCCACATCGTGGATCGTCCGGAACAGGAACAACCGCACGAACCGCCGGAACCACCAGTACACAGTCTGCCAGGGCGCAAAGTGGATCGGCATCATCCGCCATTCGATCCCCGAACGCACCATGTACCTGATCGCGTTCAATATCTCTCGAAGATCGACGACACGCTTGCGTCCGCGCCGGTCGGGCTTTGGAAGCAGGGGCTCGATCGCACACCACTCCTCGTCCGTCAGATCGCTGGGATAACGCCTGGTCTTCTTCTCAATGCGGGCCATTCGGCCACGGCTCTCGGGTGTCCACATCCCGAGCTTGAATCATGTATCTCAGCAGCCTTCAAGATTTATCAAACAGCCTCTAAGCGTTAAATCGCGCTGGTACCGGGATCAGCCATGGCAATCGGATCAGCATTCCTCCCGCCAGGCGCAGGAACATCCACGATAGCCACAGGTTGTCTCGCACGTAGTTGAAGTGCGAAACGCCGCCTTCTTCCTTGCGGAAATACCTTACAGGCGCCTCGACATTCAGCGGCTTCAACCCGCGCCAGCACAGGCGGATGGCGGCCTCGGGATCGAAATCGAAGCGGCGCATGAAGGGAGTGCTAATCATGACGTCCAGCAGATCGGCAATGGGGTAAACCCGAAAACCGAACAAGCAGTCGCCGATTCCCGCCCACAGCGTTTCGACATCGGCACAAAAATTCGCGATTTTCCGACCTATGATACGCTCTGCCGGGGCACTGGCGTCGAAAACGGGCTTTCCCAATATCACTCGGCGGGGATGGTCGGTGGACAGGGCCATGAAATGCGCGATCATGTCCGTCGCATGCTGGCCATCGGCATCCATGGTCAGCGCATGCGTAAAGCCAGCGGCGAGGGCCTTGCGCAGCCCGAACTCAATAGCAGCGCCCTTACCCCGGTTGCGGCGCATTACCAGCACGCGCAAGCCCGGATAGTCTTGCGCCGACCGACGCAACTGATCGGAGGTGCCGTCGGTACTTCCGTCCATGACAACCCAGACCGGGTTCCAGGCCGCACACGCGGCGGCGACGGTCTCGAACAGTTTTGCGCCGGTATTATAGCTGGGTATCAGAACAAGATGCGTGGGGCTCACGCCGGGTGCTCACGCCACCTGCATAGCCGTTTGCGCATCCTTGCCCTTCAACTTCAGGATCATCGTGTTGATGTAATACAAGCCTTTGAAGCATTGAAGCCGCGTATGCAGCGCCGGATTGCGCCGGATATCGCCTGCCAACAGACCCAGTACCGCCTCCTGCATGCGCAAGACGTTGCGCGGGTTCATGAACAGGTTGCGGATACCCGGCCGCGTGATGCGGTAGATGTACCACGAGAACGTATCGATGCCACGCCGCACCTCGCGTTCGAAGCGCTGCTGGGCGTGCGATGCGCTGCGGGGCCGATCAAGGCACTGCGCCACCGCCTTGGCGCCCAGAAAGGCGCTGCGCATCGCAAGGAACACGCCGGTCGAGAACACCGGATCGATAAAGGCGAACGCGTCGCCGACCATGATGTAGTTCTTCCCCGTCATGCGGGTGGACCGGTACGAGTAGTTGCCGGTGCCGGTCGCGGGCCCGGTCAGGGTCGCCTCCTTTAAACGCTCCGTCAGCTCGGGGGCCAAGGCGATCAGGCTGTGGAAGAACTCGGTCATGTCCCGATCGCCGCGGGTCTTCAGGAAATCCGGCTTGCACACCGCGCCAATGCTTGTCGTGCCGTCCGCCAGCGGAATGAACCAGAACCAGCCTTTGTCGAACCAGAAGATGGCGATATTGCCCTCGGCCTGCCCCTCCGGCCGCTTCGCGCCGACGAAGTGACCATAGATCGCGGCGCTGTTGTGGCGGGTGTTGCGTGCCTTGCAATCCAGGCGGCTGGCCATCAGCGTGTCGCGTCCGGTGGCATCCACCAGAAATTTCGCCTGCCAGCGGTGCTCGACTCCCGCCTCGTCCTTGCCCCGCGCATTCACGCCTTCCTGGCTGAAGTCCACCGCGCCGACCCGGCAGCCCTCGATCACCATCGCGCCCTTGGCGGCGGCATTCTTCAGCAGGACATGGTCGAAATCCGACCGGCGTACCTGATAGGAGTACGGATGAGTCTTGTCCCAGGCTTGGCCGAACTGCAGTTCGACGGTTTTCTTATGGTAGGGCGACACAAACTCGACCCCGTATTTGGGCATCCCGATCTCGGCTACTTGGCCGGCCACGCCAAGCTGGTCGAAATAAGGCATGTTCATCGGCAGCAGGGATTCGCCGATATGAAACCGGGGATGCACGTCCTTGTCCACCAGCGTGACCGTTCGACCCTCCGCCGCGAGCAGGGCCGCGATGGTGGAACCGGCCGGGCCGCCGCCGACCACCAGAACGTCGCATATTCCTGCCTGTGTCACGAAGCCTCGCTTGATGGATATGTAAGGTTTTACTCTAGGATGACCACATAGTTTGAGTCTATGTCGTATCCATGGCTTCGAAACGGGCAAACCAAAACCAAACGCTGGGCGGCGCGGTCTTCGGGGAAACGGCGCCCCCGTCGCTGGCGCTGCCCGCGCCGCTGATCCATGTGCCGCTGCCTGTTCTGGCGGGCGATTCGTTCGACCTCTGGTTCGCCACCGGCGGCATCGAGGATGCATCGGACCACGGCGTGCGCGCAGCTTGCGGCGGCGGGTTGTGCTTCGGCATCGTGCCGGTCGGAAACGGTGCCCTGGAAGACGCCACCCGCGTTGCCTATCTGGCCCTCTTTGCCTACCTGCAACAATCGCCGTGTCCACACCTGTTGCGCATCTGGAACTACCTGCCGCGCATTACCGACCTGGACGAAGCCGGTATCGAACGATACCGCCGCTTCAATGCCGGGCGTCACGATGCGTTTGTTGCCGCCTATAGCGATGTCGCAACGCCGCCTGCCGCCAGCGCGCTGGGAACGCATATCGGGCAGCCTTGCCTGTTTTTCCTGTCGGCAACCGAGCCCGGCCTCGCCATCGAAAACCCCAGGCAGGTCAGCGCCTATCGCTACCCCGAGCAGTACGGGCGGCGCAGCCCCAGCTTTTCCCGGTCGCTTCTGGCGAAATGGGGCAATGGCCGCGTGTTCCTGGTTTCCGGCACGGCCAGCATCGTCGGGCACGAGACCCAGCACATCGGCGACGTGGCGGCACAAACCCGCGAAACGATTCTGAACCTGCGCACGCTGGTGGCCGAGGCTGCAAAGCAGGGGTTCGCGCCCGACGCGGCAACAGGGCGGTTGAAAGTCTATCTCCGCAGCGCCGGCGATCTTGCGCTGGTAGACGGCATTGTCGCAGCCGACTTTCCAGACGCCCGGCGCTTGTACCTGCGCGCGGATATTTGCCGCACGGATCTGCTGGTGGAAATAGAGGCCGCTTTCGACGAGGCCGATTGATGGCGGGGATCGTCGAGACGGCCATACAGCATCACCGCGACGGGCAGCTGGCCGATGCGCTGATGCTGTACGAGCTGATCCTCGACGAACAGTCCGACCCGCAACTCGTGCACCTGGCCGGTCTGGCCTGCCAGGGCCTTGCCAAGCATGCCGAGGCCGAGATGTACCTCATGAGGGCCGCCGCCGCTGCTCCCCAGCGTCTGGATTTCATACTTCCTTGCGGCAATGTGTTGATCGCGAATGGCCGGTTCGACCGCTTCCAGGGTTACTTGAAGGAAACAGGCAATCCGGACCTTGCCCGGCTGGGCCTACTGAAGACGATCAACACGCCGGAAGCCGGGCCGATGCGCGACACGGTGGTGGAACTCGCCCGGCTTTACCCCGGCGACGGACAACTTGCCGGGGTACATGGCTACGCGCACCTGCTGAACCGTGATCCCTGGACCGCCCTTTCGCCCTACCGCGCCGGCCGTCGGCTTTTGCCAGACCAGGACGACATTCGACGCATAACCGGCCTCGTGGCGGCAGCGGTCGGCGACGTCGACGAAGTGAAAAGCTGTTTCGCGGCGGATCGTGGCCGCCCTTGCGAGGTTGAGCTGCGCGCGGCCATCGAGTTCATGCTCGCCGTGCTGCCCGATGCCTGCAAACTGCCAATGATCGAGCACTTGTTCCAGGCTGCTGACAATCTGCGGGTACGACATTTCTGCCTATTTCACGTCATTGGGCTGAAGGCAATGGACAAGGCGGCCGAAATGTTGTGTGAGCTGGCAGCCACGGCCGAAGTCACCTTCGACCCGCCCCCCGACGTGACCACGCCGGTAGACCTTCAGGACTACCGCACCGACACCTATTTCTCGAAAGCCGTAACGCAGGACGATGGTGACTACGTGTCTTACCTGCTGCTGGCTGTCGCCCACGCCAAGGACAAGGACCTGCATTGCGCCATGAGGCTGGCGCGCAAAGCGGTGGACCTGAAACCGGACGATGCGGAGGCCTTGCTGGTCCTGGCACGATATACCTCCACGTACGACCTGAAGCGGGCGGTGCAAGACTTGCGCGACGGTGCGCCGTGCGTCGGATTTGCGCCCGAAGTTCTGAACCTTCTGGGCAATCTGCGGATGCGCATCGGCGACATGGCCGGCGCAGCCGAGGCCTACGACCAGGCGCGGGCACGACTAGGACCGCTAGACGGCGAGAAGCTGGAATGGCAACTGCTGACCTCGAACTACCGCAACGATCTCAACGCCACGACGATTGCCGGCATGCATCGCGCCTGGGGCGAGGCGCTGGAAAACCGGCTAGCACCCCGCCGCCGTCCACAACGCCTGGCCCGCACATCACTGCCGATCCGGGTAGGGTATGTTTCAGGCGATTTCAAAACCACCTCGCCTTCCTATTTCCTGCGCCCGCTGCTTGAACAGCACGATCCGGAACGGGTAACGTTCTATCTTTACGCAACTCACGAAAAGGATGACGAGGGAACCGCCTGGTTTCGTAACCGCGCGGGCGAACGCTGGCGGACGGTCAGCGAACTGGATGACGACGCGCTGGCGGACCTGATCCAGCAAGACGAGATCGATATCCTGGTTGATCTCTGCGGCCACACTTACGGCGCCCGGCTGCCGGTATTTGCCTTGAAGCCTGCTCCCGTGCAGGTCACCTGGCTGGGATACCCCAACACCACCGGCTTGCGCGCCATCGAATACCGGTTTACCGACGCTCTGGCCGATCCGCCTGGCATGACGGAACCCCTGCATACCGAGGCACTTTGGCGATTGCCGAATTTCCTGTGCTACCGGCCCATGGACCAGACTCCGGCGGTTGCGCTGTCGCCGTGCCTGACTCGAGGCTATGCGACTTTCGGATGCTTCAACAACTCGAACAAGCTGACGCCGGAAGTAGTGGCGGCGTGGGCGGAAATCCTGCGCCGGTCGCCCGGTACGCGCCTGATCCTGAAAACGGCCGAGTTAGGCGACTCAGTTACGGTTCACAGTTTTGTGAAGGGTTTTACGCAACACGGGATCGACCGCACTCGCATCGAATTCCTGCCGGCACTTCCCAACAAGTTCGATCATCTGGCCGTGTACAGCCGGATCGATCTGGCGCTGGACCCTTTTCCCTATAACGGCACGACCACCACGTTCGAAGCCATGTGGATGGGCGTACCGACGTTGACCCTGGCAGGCCGGGTGCATGCGGCCAGGGTCGGTGTCAGCCTTATGACCGGCGTCGGATTGCCTGGTCTGGTGGCCGATAACCTGCCGGACTATATCGGCAAAGCCGTGGCGTTCGCACAAGACCTGCCCCGCCTTGCAGGGCTTCGCAAGGACCTGCGGCAGCGCCTCGCAGCCTCGCCGCTCATGGATGGCAAAGCGTTCGCAGCTTCGATAGAAGAGGCTTACAGTGGTATGCTGCAGGCGGTCCACTCGTAAGTCCTCAGTCTATGGCTGCCTTAAGGATGCGGGCGATCATCCGCTGGCTTATGTTCACCTGCCGGAACTGGCTGTTTTACTTGCTCGCGCTTCCAGCCGTCTGGCGATGTATGTAAGGGAGCGGCCTGCGCAGGCTTCTGGACCGGCGCAGGGTGAAACACGACCGGCGTTGGTTCCGCCCGGCTGGTGGACGGTGCTGAAAGCCGCGCGGGGACCGGCTGCGGCTTGGCGGCGGCCGCTTGAACGTGCAGGGATTGTTCAAGCGTTTTCTGCCGCAGGTCGGCCTCGAAGTGAGGCAGCCTTATCGCCGGACCGGGAGCCGTGGCAGGCTTTTGCTCAACCGAGGCCTGCCTGACTACGGGACGGGCGGCTTGAGGGTTTGGCTCCGCCTCACCGCCGGCCTCCTGCCGCTTTGGCATGGCAGGGGCCACAGGTCCGCCTGCAACGGGTGCCGTCGGTCGGATCACACCGCCTGACGGATTCGGCGCGTGGATTTCGTGTTCTTCCGTCCGTTCCTGCCCTGCCGCTGGATGGGCCACGATCTTTAAAGCTGTCGCGGCCGCCATACGGGCGGCGGTGGTCGGCTGAAGCGCACCAAGCGTAGGGGCAGCGCGCAAGGCCCGGAACGTTGGGGGAAGTGGCAGGGTTGCGTGCTGCACCGCCTGGGCGCTGGTAAAAACTGCCTGTGGCACGAGCGTAGCGCCCCGTTGATTGGCATAGGTGCCAATCGTGCGGCCGGCGGACGCATTGCCGCGTGGCAAGTCCTTCAACGCGGCTGGGCTAACCGTCCCCCTGTTGATCCCGCGCAGGTATGCGGCGCTGGGACGGTAGGGCGGATTGTACACCTCGTGCGGGGCCAGTGCCAGCCAACCAATTGCGGCAGCGGCCAAACCCATTCCTAGCTCAGGCCGCGGCGGTGGTGTGGTAAAGGCGACCAGCGCGGGTGCATAGACCGGATGCGGATCGAGCGTACCCGGAACCCAGGCCCAGTCGCCGCCCACCTGCGCCCAGCGGCCGTAATGAAAGGGTGTGAAGCCCCAGGGCTGGTCGTCGATCCATGTCCATCCCCAGGGCGCAACCCATGCCCAGTGGCCTTCCCGGTACGGAGCCCACCCGGCGGGCACCTCTGACGGAACCCATATTTCGCCATAGTCGGGCACGCTGCGCCACGATCCGTATCGGTCAAGGTCCTGGTAGCCGGTGGTTTCGGGCGAGACATACCGTATGGTTTCGCGGTACCGCTCACGCTCGTCGCGTTGCAGCGACCAATTGTCGAACTCGTCGGGTTCCGCCTGCGCCATCGTGTACGAGACAGGCTCGCCGATCGCCGTCGCCTGCTCGCCACCCGCGATATCGAGATAGGTTTGCTGGCCGATGAACCGGGCCTGGCCCTCGAGCGTCGCGATGATCGCGGGGTGCGTCTCGTCCCCTGCCACGATGTGATAGGTCCCCGGCTGCAACAGCGATACCGCGCCATGCGGGGTCTCGACCTCGGCGGTCTGCCCCGGCGCGAGATCGCCCAGCCGGTAATTGATCGCGCCCTGATCGACCTCGATCTGCGTGACGGCGTCCGTCAGCTGCAGCACGGTTACTTCCGTTGCATGATCCATGCGCACGATGGAGGATCCGATCTCGATCTCGGTGCGGCCATCGGCATCGTCGTAGAACGACAGGCCGGTGGTCACCGGATAGTTGATCGCGGCAAACGACCATTGCGTCTGGTCCCGGGCATGGAACGAGACGCTGCCCTCGGCATACGAGACCCGTCCCACGCGCGCGGGAGGATCGTCGG
>CALMVH010000112.1 GCA_937873165.1 uncultured Rhodospirillales bacterium | reverse complement strand
CAACCAGCGTCAATGTCGGGAAGTGATGACCCTTCGCGATGATCTGCGTGCCGACGATCAGGTCCACCTCGCGCGCCGCGATCCGGCGCAGCGTTTCCGGCAGGCTGCCGGGCTCGTCCATCAGGTCGCTCGCCATCTGCACAATGCGCGCTTCCGGGAACAATGCTTCCGCCTCCTCGGCGATGCGCTCCACGCCCGGACCGACCGGCGCAAACGACTGCTCCGCCTCGCAATGCGGGCACCGGCCGGGCAGGTGTTCGGCATGGCCGCAATAGTGGCAGACCAGCCGGTCGCGTGAACGGTGCTCCACCAGCCAGGCGGTGCAGTTCGGGCATTTCATCCGGTGGCCGCAGGCGCGGCACAAGGTCAACGGCGCATAACCCCGGCGGTTGAGGAACAGCAATGCCTGCTCGTTGGCCGCCAGCGTCTGGCGCACCGCCTCCACCAGCACAGGGGACAAGAACCGCTTTGGCGGCGGCTTATCGACGCGCAGATCGATCAGGGAAATTTCCGGCAGCGTCGCGCCGCCGTAGCGAGCGGGCAGCGTCAAATGCGCGTAGCGTCCCGCCTCGACGTTGGCCATGGTTTCCAGCGACGGCGTGGCCGAGACCAGCACGATGGGGAAGCCCTCCTGCTTCGCCCGTACCACCGCCATGTCGCGGGCGTGGTAGATCACTACATCTTCCTGCTTGTAGCCGGTATCGTTTTCCTCATCGACCACGATCAGGCCCAGTTCGGCAAACGGCAGGAACAGCGCGGAGCGGGCGCCGATTACTACGCGCACCGTTCCTTCCGCGACGCCGCGCCAGGTTTTGCGACGCTGGGCGGGCGTCAGGTCGGAATGCCACAGCGCGGGCGTCGCGCCGAAGCGCGGCTTGAAGCGGTCGATGAACTGCGCCGACAGGGCGATTTCCGGCAGCAGGATCAGCGCCTGCCGTCCTTGTGCAAGCGCCTCGGCGATGGCTTCGAAGTAAACCTCGGTTTTACCGGATCCCGTGACGCCATCGAGCAGGATCACCGAAAACGCCCGGGTTCGCACGGAGTCACGCAGCCGGTTCGCCGCGATGGCCTGAACCGGGGACAGGTCGGTTGCGGCAAAGGTGGGATCCAGATCGCGGTCTCGCCGCTGGTCCGCGCGCGCGACCGCCGCGCCCTCCAGAAGCCCGGCCTTGGCCATTGCCTTCACCACCGGCTCCCCGACACCCGCCTCGTGCGCGAGATCACGCATCGTCAGCGCCCGCCCGTCTGCCAGGACGCGCAGTACCTGCGCGCGCTTGGGCGTCAGATCGACAGCCGGGCCATCGCCCGCAATGCGGTACACGACCTGCTGCGGCTTCGGCTGGAGCGCCGCGGGTACGCTCAACACCATCCGCAGGACCATGCCCAGGGGCGAGAGCGTGTAGTCGGCCACCCATGCGATGAACTTCAGCAAGTCCGGGGTCAGCGGCGGCATATCCAGGATGTCCTCGACCGGCTTCAGCGACTTGGCGCCGAGTTCCGCGGACCCTGCGGCCCAGATCACGCCCGTCACGGAGCCACGTCCGCGCAAAGGCACACGCACGAACTGGCCCAAGCAGACGCTGATCCCATCCCCCAGGAGGTAGTCGAAGGGACGGTCCAGCGCCACGGGCAGCAGCACCGCAATCCGCCCGGTTAAAGAGGCAGGCAACCCGCTCATGACCAAAGGCAGTAATCGTTAATCATTTGCTTGCAAACTCGCATCATAGGCTGGACGATAACGCAATGGGCACGGATTTACCCGAACAGACAGCACCACCGACGCGTCCCAACGCACAGGACGTGGCGGACTACCTTGCCGGGCATCCGGATTTCCTAATCGCGCGCCCCGAACTGGCCGCCATGCTTGCCCCGCCGGATACGCAGCGGGGCCGGGAAAAAGGCGTGATCGACTTCCAGCAGTTCCAGGTGAAACGGCTGCAGGCGGATCTGGTACGCCAGGGCGAGGCGCGCGATGAGGTCGTGGCGCATGCGCGCGCCGGCCTGAACCTTGCGACGCGCATCCATGCCTCGGTACTGGCGCTGCTGGAATGCCGCAGCTTCGAGGAGATGATCGCGGCGATCACCACCGACGTGGCCGTGTACCTGGACGGCGACGTCGCGGCGCTGATGATCGAGGCGCCGCAGCGATCGGTGTTGCGCATTCGCCGCAGCGATATTCGCCTGGTAACGGCAGGCCAAGTCGATAGTTGGCTGGGTCCGCGCCGCAACGTGCTGATGCGGCAGAATGTCGAAGGCGACCCCGCGATCTATGGCAGCGCCGCGGGCCTAGTACGCAGCGAGGCGCTGCTGCGCCTGGAAGTCTCGCGTCATGCCCCGGTCGGCATGCTGGCCTTCGGCAGCCGCAAGGCCGACACCTTTCAGGAAGGGCAGACTGCCGAACTGTTCGGCTTCCTCGCCCGCGTAGTCGAACGCTGCGTGCGCATGTGGCTGGATTTGCCGGAATGATCGCAGCCGCCGGCCTGCTGCCCGTTGAGGCCGATGCTGCCGCAAGCTGCCGTGACTGGACGACATGGCTTGCGGATGAGAAACGCCTGTCCGCCCATACCGTCGCAGCCTATCAAAGCGACGTGTTCGCCTTTCTGCGGTTCACGGCGGCGCATCGCGGCGGAGCTGTATCGCACAGCGCGTTGGCGTCCCTGGCGTTGAACGATTTCCGCGCCTGGGTGACGCACCTCGCCCGCGAGGATCATGCCGCGACCAGCCGGGGGCGCGCCCTGTCCAGCGTACGCAGCTATTTCAGCTTCCTCGATCGTCGTGGCATCCTGCACAATGCGGCAATCGGCTTGCTGCGCAGCCCGAAACTGCCGAAATCGCTGCCGAAACCCTTGACGGTCCCGGATGCAGCCGCGCTTCTGGATCACGCCGAGGACACGCCGCAGGAGCCCTGGATCGGCCTGCGCGACCGGGCGCTGTTCACCCTGCTGTACGGCGCCGGCCTGCGCATCGCCGAAGCCCTGTCCCTGACCGTTAGGGACGCCGAAGCCTTGCCAACCCTGCGCGTGACCGGCAAAGGCAACAAGCAGCGCCTTGTGCCGATCCTGCCGCCGGTGACAGCCGCCTTGCGCGCTTACCTGACAGCCTGCCCCTACAAGCGCGATGGATCAGGGCCGCTGTTCATCGGGCTGAAAGGCGAAACCCTGAACCCCGGAGTCGCGCAACGCCAGATGCGAGTGCTGCGGCACCAGATGCAACTGCCGGATACCGCGACCCCGCACGCGCTACGTCACAGCTTTGCCACGCACCTGCTGGCGGATGGCGGCGACCTGCGCGCCATCCAGGAACTGCTGGGCCATGCCTCGCTGTCGACGACGCAGCGCTACACCGAAATCGACGCCACCCGCCTGCTGGAAGTGCATGCGAAGGCCCATCCACGTGCAAGCGACCGGCAAGCGAGCTAGTTCCTACAACCCGAAATCGCTATC
>CALMVH010000111.1 GCA_937873165.1 uncultured Rhodospirillales bacterium | reverse complement strand
GATACAGATACAACATGTAGCACGCGCCCAGGATCAGGCCAACCGCCGCAGCCGCCGCGGCCCAGGTGTTACCGCGGAACGCACCAACGACCGTCAAAAACTCGCCGATAAAGCCGCTGGTGCCAGGAAGCCCGACAGAAGCCAGCATAAAGAACATGAACACCACGGCATAACGCGGCATAAGCGAGGCGAGACCGCCGTACCGGTCGATATCGCGCGTGTGCAGCCGGTCGTACACAACACCGACACAAAGGAACAGGGCTGCCGACACGATGCCATGCGACAGCATCTGGAAGACGCCGCCCTCGATCGCCTGCGCGTTGATCACGAACAAGCCTATGGTGACCACACCCATGTGCGCAACCGATGAATAGGCGATCAGCTTTTTCATATCAGCCTGCACAAGGGCTGTAAGCGAGGTATAAACAATGGCGATGCCGCTCAGCGTCAGGATCAGCGGCGCGAAATAATGCGACGCGTCCGGCAGCATGGGCAATGCAATGCGGAAAAATCCGTAGCCGCCCATTTTCAGCAGGACGCCCGCCAGGATGACCGATCCGGCGGTCGGGGCCTCGACGTGAGCATCCGGAAGCCAAGTATGCACGGGCCACATGGGTACCTTGACGGCAAAGGCCGCGAAGAATGCGAGCCACAGCCAATGCTGCAGATTGACCGGAACGTTGCCTTTCATCAGGGTAGGCATGTCGGTCGTGCCCGCGATGAAATACAAGGCGATGACCGCCAACAGCATCAACACGGATCCGGTCAGCGTGTACAGGAAAAACTTGAACGCCGAATAAACCCGGCGCGGACCGCCCCACACCCCGATGATCAGGAACATCGGGATCAAAACGCCTTCGAAGAAGAAGTAGAACACCAGCAGGTCGAGTGCCGAGAACATACCTACCATCATGGTTTCCAGAACCAGAAAGGCGATCATGTATTCCTTGACCCGTACCTTGATGGCATCCCAGCTCGCCAGGATACAGATCGGCGTCAGGAAGGTGGAAAGCACGACAAATAGCAGCGATACGCCATCGATACCCATGTGGTACGAAATATTGGTGCCCTTCAACCAGGTGGCTTTTTCCTCGAACTGGAACCCCGTCTGGCTCTTGTCCCAAAAAATCCACAATAGAACCGACACGGCGAACGTTGCCAAGGATGTCCACAGCGCGATGTATCGGGCGTTGCGGGCGACGTGATCCTCCCGCCCGGTTAGAAGCGCGATCAACAGCACTCCTGCCAGCGGCAGGAATGTGGTCAGCGACAGAAGCGGGATATTCGACATGAAAGAGGATCCGGCCTTTCGCTCAAGCGACTCTGTAAAGATACCAGGAAACCAGCGCAACAACGCCGATCAGCATGGCAAATGCATAGTGGAAGATATAGCCGGTTTCTGCCACGCTGACCCGGCCGGACGCAAGCCGCGTTACCAGCGCGAGGCCGTTCGGGCCCAAGCCATCGATCACCGCGCCGTCCCCGCCTTTCCAGAAAACCCGGCCCAACCACCCGGCGGGACGCACGAACACGGCGCGGTAGATCTCGTCGAAGTAGTATTTGTGGAAAACCAGCTGGTACAGCGCGTTGAGGGCTCCCGCGACCTTTGCCGGAATACCGGGCTTGACGCGATAGGCGATCCAGGCCGCGAAAATACCGGTCAACCCGGCTGCCAGAGGCAGTAGTCCGACCCATATCGGCACGGAATGCGAGGCATCCACCGTGTCATGGCCCTGGGCCACGAAGATAGAGGTACCCCAGAAAGCAGCCCGCCCGTCGCCAACAAAGACGGGCTCGAACGCGAAGCCCGCAAACACCGCCCCGAACGACAGCACGATCAACGGCACAAGCATAACCCAGGGTGACTCGTGCGGATCATGGTGGTGACCCGCATCATGCGATGCTTCGTGACCGGTGGCGGCGGCATCGTGGTGCACGTCGTCGTGGCTATCCTGCGCCCCACGGTACGATCCGGAGAATGTCAGGAACAACAGCCGCCATGAATAGAAAGCCGTCATGAGCGCTGCCAATACGCCAAGCCAGTAAGCGAACATGCCTTGCGACGTGGCAGACGCGTAGGTCGATTCAAGAATACTGTCCTTGGAATAGAACCCGGCAAATCCGAAGACGTCCGGTATGCCGATGCCCGCGATCGCAAGACTGCCGATCAGCATCATGGGATAAGTCCATGGCAGGTATTTCCGCAGCCCACCCATCTTGCGCATGTCCTGCTCGCCGCCGATGCCGTGGATCACCGAACCGGCGCACAGGAAGAGCAGCGCCTTGAAGAAGGCATGCGTTACAAGGTGGAACATGGCCGCACCATAGGCAGACACGCCGATGGCGAAGAACATGTAGCCCAGCTGGCTCATGGTCGAATAGGCAATGACTCGCTTGATGTCGAACTGGGTGAGCCCAATCGAAGCCGCAATAATCGCTGTGACTGCGCCAACTATGGTGACCACCTGCAGCGCATCGGGCACCTGTTCGAACAACGGCGAACACCGGGCGAGCATGAAGACCCCTGCCGTTACCATCGTCGCCGCGTGGATCAGGGCAGATACAGGCGTGGGCCCCTCCATGGCATCCGGCAGCCACGTGTGCAGTCCAAGCTGCGCCGACTTGCCCATGGCGCCCACGAACAGCAGCAGGCAGGCGCAGGTAAGGGCATTCACATGCATGCCGAGGAAGTCAAAGCCAATATCGCGCATGCGGGCGGCATTGTCGAACACGGGCGTGAACTCGACCGAGCCGAAGATTGCGAACACGGCGGCGATGCCCAGGATGAACCCGAAATCGCCAACGCGATTGACAATAAACGCCTTCATCGAGGCATTATTGGCCGACGGCCGTTCGTACCAGAACGCGATCAGCAGGTAGGAGGC
>CALMVH010000110.1:8153-10791 GCA_937873165.1 uncultured Rhodospirillales bacterium | reverse complement strand
TTCCTGGACAGTCACAATTCCGCTGTCGCCGTCGAGCAACTGAACATCGGCGAGAACCAGATCGGGCAGGTGACGCTTCGCAAGCTCCACCGCTTCGTCCTTCCGCCCGGCGACGCCTACCACATCATGGCCGAGTGTTTCCACGATACCGGCGATATCCATCGCAATCACCGGCTCATCCTCGATAATCAGAACGCGAGCCGAAGCCTGTTTACGCAGCTCCTCGTGCGCCAGACCAAGGTTTGCAACGACTTCCGAGTCGCTGAGACCCAGGATACGACCGGTTTCGGTTACGGAAAAGTTCTCGAGCGAAATGAGCAGGAGTACCTGACGCTCGAGCGAAGGCAGCGCCGCCAGCTGTTGGCCGAACATGTCGCGCGACGGCGACGCCTGCGTGTCGTCGCCCAGCGCGCGGTCGAAAATCCGGAAGCAGTCATGAAAGACGGAGAATAGCTGAACGTGAAAATCGCCCTCCGGCTTAATCTTCTCCGGCTCCGCAATGATGGTTTCGAGGCAAAGCCTGACATAGCCATCGCCCCGTTCCTGGGACCCGGTCAATGCCCTGGCGTAGCGGCGCAGATAAGGGATGGAACGGACGATCTCTTCAGAGATACTTGGCATCAAATTCCTCGAAATACTGTCTAGGCCGTATACATATAGCCTATTGTGTCACGCTGGAAACACCAAGAAGCGAAAAATGTTCGCGCAACGATCAGGCTTCCACGAGTTTCTTGAGTTCCAGCCGTGCGCGGTTCAGGCGGGATTTCACCGTTCCGATGGCGCAGCCGCATATCTCCGCGGTTTCCTCGTAACTCAGGCCGGTTGCCGATATCAGGATCAGGACCTCGCGGTGTTCGGGCGACATCTTCATGAGGGCGGCGTTCACATCCTGCAGGTCGATGGTGCCATCCTGCCCTGCAGGCGTCGCCAGTACCGAATCGGGAACATTATCGATCGAGTCACCCTCGAAGCGCAAACGCCGCAATCCGTTGATATAATGATTGCGCAGGATCGTCATCAGCCATGCCTTCAGGTTCGTGCCCGCGACGAACTGCTGCTCGGCATTGAGCGCGCGGATGATCGTATCCTGCACCAGATCGTCGGCTCTCTCGCGGTTGCCGGTCAGCGTCCGGGCAAAGGCCCGAAGGTGCGGCAGGTGCTGCATCATTTCCACGCGAAGGTTGAAGCCGGTCATGGTTTTGATTGTTCTTCCGTGAGCCAGTCGATGATATCAAGGTGGGGTGCCTCACGCACTTGAAAAGACTGGGGCAGGAAAAACAAGGGATTGCGGCCCGCCGGCAAAGCCGGTGTAACCTGCGCGGGGCGTGTTGGGGATTTGCCAATCATGGGTTTGTTGTGCGAAAACAGACAGTGATGCGAACTTTCCAGCCGGCGGCGACCGGATCATGAATTATTGGGGCAAAATCATCGGCTTCGGCACCGGCCTGGCGCTGGGCGGGGTCGAAGGATCGCTGGTGGGCGCCATCGCGGGCCATGCGGTCGATATCTACACCTCCTGGGCCGAGCAGCACGTCGTCCCGCCCAATGCCGACGGTTCCGATCGGCGCAATGCCGGACAGCGCTACAATTTCACGCTGGCTGTGGTGACGCTGGGCGCAAAGCTCGCAAAGGCGGATGGCCCCGTGGTCAAGGCGGAAATTGCCGCGTTCAAGGACGTGTTCCGTGTACCCCCGGAGGAAGCCCGCAACGTTGGTCAGATGTTCGATCGCGCGCGCATCAATCCCACCGGCTACGAGCCGTACGCCGAGCAGCTGGCGACGATGTTCGAGGACAACCACGCGATGCTGGACGAGGTGATCGGCTGCCTGTTCCATGTCGCCCTGGCAGACGGCGCCATCAAGACGGAGGAAGCCGAGTTCATACGGCGCGTGTCGCGTATCTTCGGCTTCAGCGACAGCTACTTCCACCGCCGCATGGAGGAGCTGACAGGGTATACCTATGGCCCGCGCCCGAACTACGGACCTCGTCCCGGCGACCGCGCGCGAGAACAGGCCCATGCCTCGCAGTCATCGTTCCGCGGCCGTCAGCAGCAGCAACAGCAGCAGGGTCAACAACAGCAGCAATATCGCGCGCACCAGGACCCGCCGCCGCGCCGGACCGATCCGCTGGTCGATCCCTACGCCATCATCGGCATCGCCGCGACCGCCACCGACAAGGATATCAAGGCAAAGTACCGCCGGCTGGTGCGCGAAAATCATCCTGACAACCTGGTGGCCGCAGGCAAGCCGAAGGAAGCGGTCGCCCAGGCGACCGCCAAGCTGGCGCGCATCAATGCCGCCTACGACCAGATCAACAAGGAACGGCACATCCCGTGACATTGCCGCTGGTCGATACGCCTTCCGGAAATCACGATGACCGTCCGCACGGCACGGTGATCGACATCCTGGTGCTGCACTACACCGGTATGACCTCCGCCGGAGCGGCGCTGGAACGGCTGTGCGACCCTGCGGCGCGGGTGAGCGCGCACTACATGGTGGATGAAGACGGAACGATCTACCGGCTCGTGCCGGAAGCCCGGCGCGCGTGGCACGCCGGCGTCAGCTTCTGGAAAGGCGCGCGGGGCATCAACGAGCGCTCCCTAGGGATCGAGATCGTTTACCCCCGGCATGAAAACGGC
>CALMVH010000110.1:4897-8143 GCA_937873165.1 uncultured Rhodospirillales bacterium | reverse complement strand
CCACCGTTCAGATGAAATCGGTGCTGCGCCTGGCCCGCGATATTATCGGGCGGCATGCGATTTCGGCCGAGCGCGTGCTGGCGCCCAGCGATGTGGCCCCCACGCGCAAGCAGGACCCGGGCGAATTGTTCGACTGGCGCGGGCTGGCCAGCGAAGGCGTCGGCCTGTGGCCCGGACAACCAGAGCCGGCCAGCGAACCGGCAGCTGCCCTGTTGTCGCGCTATGGGTACGAAACCGGCACGGCCGAAATCACCGCGGCCAGCCTGATCGCCTTCCAGCGCCGCTTCCGCCCCGGCCGCATCGACGGGATCGGCGACGAAGAAACCGCCGGCCTGCTAGCGGCTCTCTGTCGACAGGCGGGGCGGTAGCGGGTACACAGACGGCGCCAGACGGTTGGATGACCGCTCTTTCCGCAAGGAAGGGGAGGAAAGTCCGGGCTCCACGGAAAAACGGTGCCGGGTAACGCCCGGCGGGGGCGACCCCAGGGACAGTGCCACAGAAAACAGACCGCGATGGCGTTGCCGGATTTCGATCCGGCGGGCCGCAAGGGTGAAAAGGTGCGGTAAGAGCGCACCGCGTGCCCGGCAACGGACCACGGCAGGGCAAACCCCACCGGGAGCAAGACCAAATAGGGGCGGCATCGGTTTCCGGCCGCCGCCCGGGTAGGTCGCGCGAGGCGTTCGGCAACGAACGTCCCAGAGGAATGGTCATACAGGGCGGGCAACCGCTTGGACAAAACCCGGCTTACAGACCGTCTGGCAATTTACTTCGGCAGCAATCCGAACTGCTTGCCGACAAGCCGGTCCACCACGCGCTTCGGCAGCAGCATGGGAAGCGTCCAGTTTTTCAGGCGCTGCGGCACAATCGCATAACGCGGCCTGGGCCTGGCCGTGGTCAGTGCGTTATGGACGGCGTTTGCGATCTCCAGCGGAGCAAGCCCTTTCTTACTTTCCTCGGCAAAAAATGTCCGGAACCGCTCCAGGATCGGCCCGTAGTCGGTCGGGTCGAAGCGGCTGTAGTCTTCCGCGACCGCCTTGTCCCAGATCGGCGTCAGGACCACTCCCGGTCCGATCAGGATCACGTCGACGCCGTATAGCATCAGTTCGCGGCGCAAGCTCTCGGACATGCCTTCAAGCGCGAACTTCGACGCGACATAGGCTCCGACGAACGGAACGCCCAGCGCGCCCGAGACCGAACTGATCTGCACGATCCGGCCCGGCCGTCCCGTTCTGTGCGGATCGGTGCCGAGCAGCGGCGCGAAAGCCTTGGTCACCTGAAACGGGCCTATCAGGTTTACTTCCATCTGCCGTCGTATCTCCGCCGGCTGCAAGTGAAGCAAGGGTCCGCCGACCACGATGCCGGCGTTGTTGACCAGGCCGGCCAGCCTATCGCGCCCGAGCATCTCCCCGACCTGCCCTGCCGCCTTCTGCACCGCGGCCTCGTCGGTGACGTCGGCCAGCAGCGGCACGAAACCGGGGCCGAACTCTGCCTGCAGGCGGTCGGCGTCGGCCTGTTTGCGCACTGTTCCGAAAACCTTGAAACTTTTGTCCAAAAGCATTCTGGCAGTGGCCCAGCCGATGCCGGTGGACGCACCCGTTATGACAACCGCCTGCTGACCGATCATGGCTGAACTCCGTCAAGATGCATACTGTATACCTTGTGGCAGTCATCTATATTTTCTTGCCGGAATCTGTCAAGTGTCATGGCCAAAGCATGCCATATCCGTCGAAAACCGATCGTGAGACGATTCTCGCCCGGGCGCTCGAGCAGCTCCGCCGCCAAGGGCTTCGAGGCCTCTCCTGGCGTTCGCTGGCCGTCTCGCTGGGGCTGACGCCGAACGCGCTGTATCGCTACTTCGCTGATCGCGCCGCGCTGGAAGCGGCGCTTACGGGCGAGGTTTCGCGGCTGCTGCTGGCGGACATGCGGCAGACGGTCGGAGACGATGAACCCTGGCAGGCTATCTGGAGCATCGCGCAAGCCTACCTCGGCTTCGCGCGCAATCAGCCGAAACTGTACGAACTGCTGCTGCTTCCCTGCGGCGACGAGGGCGAAGGCGCTGCCCACCACGAAGAGCTTTGGCAGTTCGTCATAAAACATGTTGGCATGTTATCCGGACCGCGTTGCGCGTCCGAGGCATCCCTGGCGCTCTGGGCCTATCTCCACGGCATTGCGCAGCTTGACGCCATGAGGGTGTTCGACAGTGGCAAGCCCGGCAAGGAGCTGGAGTTCGGGCTGAACGCTTGGCTAACAGCAGCCGCTAAGGCTGACGAACCGTGACGCCGGTCTGGACCCTGGCAGGCGAACGTTACACCGGTAAGGATTTGTAAGGATGTCCCGAAGCAAGAAAGGCCTGCCGATCTCCGGCTGGCTGGTGATCGACAAGCCGTTGCACATGACCTCCGCGCAGGTCGTCGGCAAGGTCCGGTACCTCACGAAGGCGGCCAAGGTCGGGCATGCGGGAACGCTCGATCCCTTGGCGACCGGCATCCTGCCGATTGCGCTGGGGGAAGCGACCAAGACGGTGGCGTTTGCCATGGACAAGCGCAAGACATACCGGTTCACCGTTCGCTGGGGCATCGCAACGGCGACGGAGGACGCGGAGGGCGAAACTGTCGCGACCTCGGACATTCGTCCCGGTCGGAACACGATCGAAGCGACGCTGCTGCGGTTCACCGGGGCGATCGAGCAGGCGCCGCCCGCCTACTCCGCGATCAAGATCAATGGCGAACGCGCCTACGATCTGGCGAGGGCGGGCGAAGCGTCGGACATGCAGCGGCGTCCGGTCACCGTTCACACGCTGCGGCTGCTGCAAATGCCCGATGCCGACCACGCGATGTTCGAGGCAGAGGTCGGCAAGGGCTGCTATGTACGCTCGCTGGGGCGAGACCTCGCGCTGGCGCTCGGCACCGTTGCCCACGTCACGCAGCTGGCTCGGCTGACTGTTGGACAATTTGCCATGGACCGGGCGATTTCACTGGAAAAGCTCGAACAAGCCGTCCATGGTGCGGCGCTTGACGAGCATCTGCTCCCGGTCGAGACCGCGCTGGACGACATCCCGGCGCTGGCCCTGACCGATGCGGAAGCCGGACGATTGAGACAAGGGCAGTCCCTGATGCTGGCATCCCGCAATGACACCGCAAGGCTGTACGCGGTACGTTCATCGGGAACAGCCTTGGCGATGGCGGGAGGACAGCCCGTCGCGCTGGTTGAGATCGACGGCTGCGAAATCCGCCCGGTGCGCGTCCT
>CALMVH010000110.1:1667-4887 GCA_937873165.1 uncultured Rhodospirillales bacterium | reverse complement strand
GATTACGAACGAACCCAAGGCGGAGCTGGTCAAGGAGAACGCCCGCGTCGCCAACGATACCGGCTCGCCGGAAGTGCAGATCGCCATCCTCAGCGAGCGTATCCGCAACCTGACCGAACACATGAAGACCCACAAGCACGACGTGCACAGCCGCCGGGGTCTGCTGAAGATGGTCAACAACCGCAAAAGCCTCCTCGCGTACCTGAAAACTTCAGACAACGCGCGGTACGAAACGCTTATCGGCCAGATCGGCTTGCGCCGCTAAGGCAAACAAACGGCGCTTAACCTTTCGGTTGGCGCCGTTTTTCTATGGCCGCGGCTTCGGGCCGGGCCGCCCTGCCCCGCGATTGGCGCGGGATCAGGTCATGGATTGGAAGGACAAAAACCCGAATGTTCAACGTATTCCGCAAGGAAATGGAATGGGGCGGCCGCACGCTGATCCTCGAAACCGGCAAGATCGCGCGCCAGGCTGATGGCGCCGTGCTGGCGACGTATGGCGGCACAACCGTGCTGTGCACCGCTGTTGGCGAAAAGTCGCCGAAACCCGGCGTGGATTTCTTTCCGCTGACCGTTCATTACCAGGAAAAAACCTTTGCCGCCGGCAAGATCCCGGGCGGCTATTTCAAGCGGGAGGGCAAGCCGTCGGAAAAGGAAGTGCTGACCAGCCGCCTGATTGACCGCCCCATCCGTCCGCTGTTTGCCGACGGGTTCTATAACGAGACGCAGGTCATCTGTACTGTTCTCAGCCACGACCTGGAAAACGACCCGGACATCGTCGCGCTGGTCGGCGCATCCGCCGCCCTGACTATTTCGGGCATCCCGTTCATGGGCCCGATCGGCGCCGCGCGCGTCGGGTATCGCAACGGGCAGTACATCATCAACCCGACTTCCTACGAACGCGAGGAGACCGACCTCGACTTGGTCGTCGCCGGAACCCACGAAGGCGTGCTGATGGTCGAATCGGAAGCAAAGGAGCTGTCCGAGGAAATCATGCTGGGCGCGGTTACGTTCGGGCAGGAGCGATTCCGGGGTGTGATCGACTTGATCATCAGCCTGGCCGAAATGTGCGCCAAGGACCCCTGGGCCATGAATGGTCCGAGCGAGACCAAGACGCAGCTCGGCCAGAAGATGTCCGAATTGGTTTCGGAAGACCTGCGCGGCGCCTTTGCCGAGCGGGTAAAGCAGAACCGGTACGAGAAGATCGCAGCCGCCAAGGCAAAGGCCAAGGAAGCCCTGTCGGCGGATTATCCCGACGTGCAGATGTTCGGCTCGGTCTTCAAGCAGCTGGAAGCCGACATCGTGCGGAACGCAATCCTGGATAATGGCACCCGCATCGACGGCCGGGACACCAAGACGGTTCGCCCGATCGTGTGCGAAGTCGGCATACTGCCCCGCGCCCACGGCTCGGCCCTGTTCACCCGTGGCGAAACGCAGGCGCTGGTCGTCACCACGCTGGGTACCGGCCAGGATGAGCAGATCATCGACGCGCTGGAAGGCGAGTATCGCGAGAACTTCCTTCTGCATTATAACTTCCCGCCCTACTCCGTGGGCGAAGCCGGCCGCATGAGCGGCCCTGGCCGCCGCGAGATCGGGCACGGCAAGCTGGCGTGGCGGGCGGTTCACCCGCTGCTGCCGGGCAAGGACAGCTTCCCCTACACGCTGCGCGTCGTGTCGGAGATCACCGAGTCGAACGGATCGTCTTCGATGGCGACCGTCTGCGGATCGTCATTGTCCATGATGGACGCGGGCGTGCCGCTGATCCGTCCGATCGCCGGTATCGCGATGGGTTTGATCAAGGAAGGGGAACGCTTCGCTGTTCTTACGGACATCCTGGGCGACGAGGATCATCTCGGCGACATGGACTTCAAGGTTGCGGGCACCGACCACGGCATCACCGCCTTGCAGATGGACATCAAGATCACCTCGATCACGGCGGAGATCATGAAGATCGCGCTGGGCCAAGCAAAGGATGGGCGCATGCACATCCTTGGCGAGATGTCCAAGGCGCTCGACCACTCGCGGCAGGGTGTGAACGAGAATGCGCCGCGCATCACGGTCTTCCAGATCCCGAAGGACAAGATCCGCGAAGTGATCGGTTCGGGCGGTAAGGTGATCCGCGAAATCACGGAGGTCACGGGCGCCAAGGTCGATATCGAGGACGACGGCACCATCAAGGTTGCGTCCGCCGATAAGGAATCAGCCCAGCGCGCGATCGACTGGATCAAGGGCATCGTGGCGGAGCCCGAACTAGGCGTCGTCTACACCGGCAAGGTCGTGAAGGTGGTCGATTTCGGCGCATTCGTGAACTTCCTCGGCAGCAAGGACGGCCTGGTCCACATCTCCGAACTGGCTCCTCAGCGCGTCGCGCAAGTCGGCGACGTTGTGGCGCAGGGCGACGAGGTCAAGGTCAAGGTCATCGGCTTCGACGACCGCGGCAAGATCAAGCTATCGATGAAGGCCGTAAACCAGGAAACCGGCGAGGACCTGCAGAAGCAGGCGGGTTGAGTGGGGCCGATAGATGGACTTAGCCGCATACGAGGCCGAGAATCGCCTTGAGGCAAATCATTGGTGGTACGTCGGACGACGGAGACTATTTCTGAAATTAATGTGCGGACTCCGTCTTCCACGCGACGCCAAAATCCTTGATATAGGTACGAGCACCGGAACGAATCTACGCATGCTTCGCGATGCAGGATTTACGAATGTTCACGGGCTCGACTTCAACCCTGTTGCCGCAGAGTACTGCGCTAGCAAGGGCTTGGGTAGGGTCGAAATCGGAGATGTTTGTGCGCTACCGTTCGAGGATAACTCGTTTGATTTCCTCCTCGCGACGGATATCATAGAACATGTCGATAACGACAAGCTGGCCCTGACAGAAATCGTTCGTGTGTTGAAACCTGGGGCTTATTGTTTGTTTACAGTTCCGGCCTTTCCACATTTGTGGAGTGATCATGATGTGCTCAACCACCACAAACGCCGTTATCGTAAAAGTGACTTTTTATCATTAATTGTAGCATCCGGATTTAAGGTAATAACAAGTTACTACTTCAACTATTTATTGTTTGCACCTATATGGCTAGCGCGGATAATTTTGAGACGTATCAAAATCAAGGGAAAGACAAGCGAGCTAAATATCAACAACACAGTACTAAATAAGATCTTGATAATGGCTTTTTTGTTTGATATCTACACAGCTGGAGTTGTCAAACCCCCTTTTGGG
>CALMVH010000110.1:0-1588 GCA_937873165.1 uncultured Rhodospirillales bacterium | reverse complement strand
TCTATTTTATGTCTTAGTAAAAAATCTTCTGGAAAGCTTAATCACGAAGGCTCGATTTTGTCTTTCCAACGCAAGGAACTATTGGATGAGTGACCGTATAGGAGAGAAGTTGGCCCTCTCTATTGTATCACCATGCTACAATGAGGAGGGGTGTATCGACGAGCTTTACAGGCGGTTACAAGCCACAGCAGCGGCTCTAGTTGGCGACTCTTTCGAGATAATACTTGTCAATGACGGATCTAAAGACAAAACCCTTGAGAAGCTGCGGCACCTAACTCTGACGAAAGAGAATGTGGTCGTCATCAATCTTTCTCGGAATTTCGGGCATGAAAATGCATTGACGGCTGGACTACTACGAGCTGAGGGACAGCGAGTGTTCATAGTGGACGCAGATCTACAGGATCCGCCGGAGTTGTTGAAAGATATGATGCTTATGATGGATGCCGGGGCTGACGTTGTCTACGGTCGACGTCGGTCTCGCCTTGGCGAGACTAAACTGAAAATGATCTCCGCAAGATTTTTCTACAGGATGCTAGAAAGGCTTATTGAAATCAAGATACCCCTAGATACAGGTGACTTCAGATTAATGAACAGAAAAACCGTTGATGTGTTTAAGACGTTTCCAGAAGAGTTTCGCTTTGTGCGTGGTTTGTTGAGTTGGATTGGTGGTAATCAGGTCGCTTTATTTTATGACCGAAGTCCTCGATATGCTGGCGAAAGCGCTTACCCGCTAACGAAGCTAGTTCGGTTTGGGCTGGACGCGGTGACAGGATTTTCCATCCTTCCCTTGAGAATAGCTTCTTACCTGGGTTTCCTTATGGGACTTATGAGTGCTGCCATGTTGATATACGCCTTTTACGGATGGATAAAAGGCGAGGCAGTTGCTGGATGGACTAGTCTATCGTGCTTTGTATTAACTATTGGAAGTGTACAACTTCTTGTACTGGGTATTTTTGGTGAGTACTTGGGTCGACTTTATATTGAAAGCAAACGTCGTCCGCTTTTTGTTATCTCGGATATACTTATCAGTAAAGTTACTGAGCCTGTTACTTAGTTCACTGAATAGAGCCTATGATGAGCGTCTTATCTGCGTCTCGCGTTACTTATAAAGTTTTTGGCATCAACTTCTGTGCAAGCGCAATAGAATTTTGGCAGTTTATTACGTTAATTCTAGCTGTTAGCTTGCTTTGCACTGGGAAGAATTTAGCGAGTCAGTTTTGGCTGGATGAAGTTTTTACGGGAGCGGTTTCCTGCCAGCCTACCTTTAGGAGTGCTTTGCCTTTAATCACTCATAATGTACATCCTGTTCTCTATCAAATATTAGTCTATCTGATATTCGCAGTTAGTGGCTGCAACTTGTGGTACATACGCGGTCTTAGCGTCGTCTGTTCACTACTGGGTGTCTACTTGTTATTACGGCGCGTTCAGGCGATGGAGGGAAATGTTTTTTTGACAGCGGCCATGACATTGGGAAATCCCACCTTCTGGATCTATGCCTTTGAAGCACGTGCCTATAGTTTACTTTTCCTGTGTGGATGCTGCGTCTTGTATTATGGACTGTCCGAGAGGAGCGGTCACTGGCTTGTAG
>CALMVH010000109.1 GCA_937873165.1 uncultured Rhodospirillales bacterium | reverse complement strand
GCGCTGGACGCGCAGCGCGAACGCGGCCTGACGCCGGAAGCGGCCATCCGCGAGGCGTGCCTGGAACGTTTCCGCCCGATCATCATGACCACGCTGACCGCGCTGTGCGGCGCGCTGCCGCTGGCGCTGGCCTTCGGCACCGGGTCGGAGCTGCGCCGGCCGCTGGGCATCGCCATCGTCGGCGGCCTGACCATCAGCCAGGCGCTGACCTTGTTCACGACCCCGGTCATCTATCTGGGATTCGACCGCCTGAGCCGCCGCTTCAGCAACGTCCCCAGCGGTCCCCGGGAACTGACGACGTGAAGAGGCTATGCTCTCGAGGGCCATTCGCTAAGGATTGCACAGCGGTGGCAGGCGCATGAACCTGTCGTCGCCCTTCATCCTGCGGCCGGTGGCGACGACGCTGCTGACCATTGGCGTGGCGCTGGCAGGTCTGGTCTCGTACAGCCTGCTGCCTGTGGCGCCCATCCCGCAGATCGACATCACAACCATCCTGGTGCAGGGATCGCTGCCCGGTGCCAGCCCTGAGGTCGTGGCGACCAGCGTCGCGACTCCGCTCGAACGTCACCTGGGACAGATCGCGGACGTGACGGAGATGACGTCGCAAAGCTCGGTGGGCGCCACGCGGATCACCATGCAGTTCGGCTATGACCGCGACATCAACGGTGCCGCGCGCGATGTGGAGGCGGCGATCAACGCCGCGCGGGCCGACCTGCCGACCAATCTCAAGAGCAACCCGACATACCGCAAGGTCAATCCCGCCGACGCGCCCATCCTGATCCTGGCGCTGACCTCGAAAACCCTGACGCCCGGACAGCTTTACGACTCCGCCGCCACGGTGCTGCAGCAGAAGCTGAGCCAGATCGACGGCGTGGGGCAGGTCACGGTCGGCGGCAGCTCGCTGCCCGCTGTGCGGGCGGAGCTGAACCCGAACGCGCTGTTCGCCTATGGCATCGGGCTGGAGGATATCCGCGCTGCCCTGTCCGCCGCTAACGCCAACAGCCCCAAGGGGGCGATCGAGATCGGCGACAACCGGTTCCAGATCTATACCAACGACCAGGCCAGCAAGGCGTACCAGTACCGCGACTTGGTCGTCGCCTATCGCAACGGCCGCGACGTCAAGCTGTCGGATGTCGCGGAAGTCACGGATTCGGTAGAGGACCTGCGCAATCTCGGCCTGTTCCGGGGCAGTCCATCGGTACTGCTGATCATCTCGCGCGAGCCTGCCGCCAATATCATTTCCTCCGTCGACCGGGTCATGGCGGCCCTGCCGGACCTGACCGCCTCGATCCCCGCCGACATCGACGTGAACGTCGCGGTTGATCGCACCACGACCATCCGCGCCTCGCTGAAGGATGTGCAGGGAACCCTGATCCTGTCCATCGGACTGGTGATCGCGGTTGTTTTCATCTTCCTGCGCAATCCGCGCGGGTCGCTGATACCGCTGGTTGCCGTGCCCGTGTCGCTGCTGGGTACGTTCGGGATCATGTATCTGCTGGGCTACTCGCTCGACAATCTGTCCCTCATGGCGCTGACGGTCGCGACCGGCTTCGTGGTGGACGACGCCATCGTGGTCATGGAAAACATCACCCGCCATGTCGAGGACGGCATGGACCCGTTCAAGGCGGCACTGGTTGGCGCGCGCGAGATTGGCTTTACCGTGATGTCCATGAGCATCTCGCTGGTCGCGGTGTTCCTCCCGATCCTGCTGATGGGCGGGCTGGTCGGGCTGATGTTCCGCGAGTTCGCGGTTACGCTGTCGGTCGCGGTGCTGGTGTCGCTGATCGTATCCTTGACCGTTACGCCCACCATGTGCGCCCGGCTGGTGCGCAACGGCGACTCCAGCAATCTCGCCATTTTCCGCTGGAGCGAACGCAGCTTCGACTGGATGCTGGGTCAGTACGAGCGCTCGCTTGCCTGGGCGCTTGACCGCACCGGGCTGGTGCTGCTGATACTGGCGGTAACCATCGTCTTCAACGTGCTCCTGTTCATCACCATCCCGAAGGGCTTGTTCCCGCAGCAGGATTCTGGCGGCATGATCGGCCAGATCCAGGCCGATCAGAGCATCTCGTTCCAGGCCATGAAGGTGAAGCTGCAACGCTTTGTCGAAATCGTGCGCGACCAGCCCGAAGTCGCCACCGTTGTTGGCTTTACCGGCGCGGGCGGACCCGGCGGTACAAATGCCGGGTTCATCTACGCGGCCCTGAAGCCGCTTGGACAGCGCAGCCTGACAGGCGATCAGGTGATCGCGAAACTGCGGGGCAAGACGGCGCAAGTGCCGGGTGCTTCGCTGTTCCTGCAAACCACCCAGGACATCCGCGCGGGCGGGCGGCAGAGCCAGGCGCAGTACCAGTATACGCTGCAGTCGGACTCGCTGACCGACCTGCAAACCTGGGCGCCCAAGCTGCTGGCGGCATTAAAGAAAAATCCGAACTTCACCGACGTGAATTCGGATCAGCAGGACTCAGGACTGGAAACAGACGTGTTGATTGATCGCCCCACTGCGTCTCGCCTCGGCCTTAATGCCAGCGAGATCGATCAAACGCTCTACGACGCCTTTGGACAGCGGGAGGTCTCGACCATCTTCAATCCCCTGAACCAATACCATGTCGTCATGGAGGTCGCTCCGCAATACTGGCAAAGCCCCGAGACCCTGCACCAGCTATACGTCAGCACCAGCGGCGGCACTGTCAAGGGTACCCAAACGACGAACGCCGTCGCGGGCACGGTAACGCTTGGAAAAGCCGCCACCGGCGGCACGGGATTATCCTCGAACGCCGCGACTATCGGCGGTACCGGCACGGCTATGAGCCCTGCGGGAGCGACCGGCGCGTCCGGATCGAGTTCCACGGCAAGCGCCGGCCCCTCCACGGCAGCCTCGGTTGCCAGCGATGTGGCGCGCAACCTTGCTTCGAACTCGCTGGCAGCCGTCGGAAACAGCACGGCGTCCGCGGGGTCGGCTGTCACGACTTCGGCGGAGACGATGGTGCCGCTGGATGCCGTCAGCCATTTCGGACCGGGCAATACGCCGTTGTCGATCAACCACCAGGGCCTGTTTACCGCCACGACGCTGTCCTTCAACCTGCCCGTCGGCAAATCCCTAAGCGACGCGACCGCCGCCATCGACAAGACAATGGGCGAGATCGGCATGCCATCGAACGTGCGCGGCAGTTTCCAAGGCACGGCGAAGGTTTTCAAGCAATCGCTGGCAAACGAACCCATTCTGATCGTGGCGGCGCTGGCGACGATCTATATTGTGCTGGGCATGCTGTACGAAAGCTACATCCATCCCATCACCATCCTGTCGACGCTGCCATCGGCAGGAGTCGGCGCGGTTCTGGCCTTGCGCATCTTCAACGTGGAGTTCAGCCTGATCGCCCTGATCGGTGTGTTCCTGTTGATCGGCATCGTGAAGAAAAACGCGATCATGATGATTGACTTTGCCCTTTCGGCCGAGCGCACGCGCGGCCTGTCCTCGCGCGATGCGATCTATGAGGCCTGCCGCCTGCGTTTCCGCCCCATCATGATGACCACGGTGGCGGCCCTGTTCGGCGCCCTGCCGCTTGCGACCGGCCTCGGCACGGGGGCGGAACTGCGTCAGCCCCTGGGCATCTCGATCGTGGGCGGGCTGATCCTCAGCCAGGTGCTGACTCTTTACACGACGCCGGTCGTCTACCTGTGCCTCGACCGGCTGCGGCTGCGTCGCGGGCCGAGCGCCCGGCTGCAGGAGGCTACGGCGTGAGGTACTTGTTTTCGTCACTCCCCCGAAAGGGCAAGGCCAGACTGATCGAGTTGATCCTGCATTTCCGCCTTCGCGGGGGTGACGTGCTGGGCTTGCTGCCGATCCTGATCCTCGCAGCTTGCTCCGTCGGCCCGAACTATAAGCGCCCACCCGCCGAAACCGCGACGTACTTCAAGGAACAGCCCGGCTGGGTGCTGGCGCAGCCGCAACTGCCGGGGGCCAACGGCAATTGGTGGGCGATCTATGACGATGCCGAACTGAACCTGCTGGAAAGCGAGATCGATCTTTCCAACCAGAACGTCGCCCAGGCCGAGGCGGCCTATCACCAGGCGCAGGCCGTGGTCGCCGCCGCGCGATCCGCCTACTTCCCAACACTTACCGCAAACTTCGGCCTGGATTTCACGCAAAGCGGCAGGGGCGTCAGGAACAGCGGTGCCGGAAGCGTCAGCGGTGCCAGTACCACCACGACCTCCACGGCGGGCAGCGTCGCGGGCGCTACGGCGGGCGGCGCTAGCACGGGCGGCAACGCCGGGGGAACGCTGGGGGGCACGGCCTCCCAAGGCGCGACGCTGATCGAAAGCGGCAGCAGCGCCGGGGGTGTCTCGCGCATCTATAACCTGAACGGTGGCTTCAGCTGGGATGTGGACGTATGGGGCCGCATTCGCCGCACGGTGGAGGAAGACGTTGCCCTGGCGCAGGCCAACGCCGCCGATGTGCAGGCGGTGCGGCTGGCCGCGCAGGGTACGCTGGCGGAGGATTACTTCGAACTGCGCGGCGAGGACCAGCTGCAAATTCTTCTGGATGAGACGGTGAAGGCCTACGAGCAGTCTTTGCAGATTACCGTCAACCAGTACAATGCCGGCGTGGCGGCGCAGAGCGACGTGATCAACGCCCGCACCCTGCTGGAAACGACGGAAAGCAGCGCGATCAACATCGAGGTGAGCCGCCAGCAGCTGGAGCATGCCATTGCGTTGCTGATTGGCAAGCCTCCCGCCGAACTGACTATCCCACCTGCGCCGCTGACGGTAAACGTACCGGTCATTCCCGTGGATGTGCCGTCCACGTTGCTGGAACGCCGGCCCGACATCGCACAGGCGGAACGCGAGATGCAGGCCGAGAACGCCGCCATCGGCGTTGCCATCGCGGCGTACTATCCCGACCTGACCCTGTCGGCGAACTACGGCTACGACAACAGCAGCCTGACGAACCTTGTATCCGCCGCCAACCGCGAGTGGTCGGGTGGCCCCTCGATCGCGGAAACATTGTTCGATGGCGGACTGCGCAGCGCCGAGATCGAGGAAGCGCGTGCCCTTTACGCGCAATCGGTCGCCACATATCGCCAGACGGTGCTGACGGCCTTGCAATCCGTCGAGGATTCGCTGGTCCAGCAACGCGTGTACACGCAGCAGGCGGTGGTGCTAAACGCGGCGGTGAGCGACGCGGAAAAGGCTGTGCAGCTGGAACTCAACCAGTACAAGGCAGGCACAACAGTTTTCAGCAATCACATTCAGGCGCAGACGACCGCGCTCGCGGATGAGGAAACGGCGGTGACCCTGCGGGAAAATCGCTTAACCGCCAGCGTGGCGCTGATCGAGGACATGGGCGGCGGCTGGGATCAGACCGCCCTGCCGACCCGCGACCAGGTTGAAGACCCGACATTCGGCGGCACCGTTCCCGACGCCTGCGACGCGGGCGGCGTTCTAACCAATCCCGGATGCTGGTAAGGTCCGTTGCCCGATCCGCTCGACGACACCTCGATCTCCTTGCAGGGCAAGGCGCTTGAGATTCAACGGAGGCTGTGCGCTGCCTATGGCTGTCCCATCCCGTATTTCCATCATTTCGATCCGCTGAGCGAGCTGATCTCCTCGCTGCTGTCGCATCGCACCCGCAACCATGACTCCGGCATCGCGTTCAAGGCGTTGCGGGCTCGTTTTCCGACCTGGCAAGATGTCATGGACGCACCGCCCGCGCTGGTCGAGGAAACCATCGGCGCCGTTACCTGGCCCGAACAAAAAGCGCCGCGCATCCAGCAGGTGCTGCGGGAAATCATGCGGCGGCACGGCGCGCTATCCCTGGAATTCCTGGCCGATCTGCCGGTGGTTGAAGCCCGCGCCTGGCTGCGCGAACTGCCGGGGGTCGGTCCGAAGACCAGCGCCGCCACCCTGCTGTTCAGTTTGCTGCGCATGCCGGCCTTGCCCGTGGACAGCCATCATTACCGCGTCGCGCTGCGCACCGGCCTGATCGGCCCGCGCGTCAGTGAAGCGCAATCCCACATGATTTTGGCATCGCAACTGCCGGCGGACTGGCCTGCGCAGGATGTCTACGACAACCACGAGGTCATGATGATCCACGGTCAGCGCTGCTGCTTCGCGGCCAAGCCCGCCTGCCCGCGCTGCCCCCTGCTGGACCTGTGTCCGGATGGTCTTAGCCGTGTCGAACGACAAAAGGAGACCACGCTCGTCTAGATCTGCCCCAACGTTTTGATGCGTGCCTTGGGGTGGATCTCGACCTGGCTCATCACCACCGTCTGCGGGCGGAAGCGTTCAATGATGGAGCGCACGTAGGGGCGGACGCCGGCGCTGGTCAGCAGGACCGGAGACTCCCCGGTCTGCGCCAGGCTGTCGTATTTCTGGCGGACAGCCGTGATGAATTGCTGCAATTTCGTCGGTGCCATGGACAGGGTCTTGTCCTCGCCCGTGCCGTGCAGCGATTCGGCGAAAGCCTGCTCCCACTCGGGCGACAGCGGCAGCAGCGGCAGGAAGCCGGATGAGTTCTGGTTCGCCTCGCACAACTGGCGACCCAACCGCGCGCGCACCAGTTCTGAAATCGTCTGGATGTTGCGGGTATGGCCCGAGGCCTCGAAGATGCCCTCGAGGATGGTCGCGAGATCGCGGATCGAGACACGTTCCGACAGCAGTTGCTGCAGTACGCGCTGCAAGCCTCCGAGAGAGATCTGCGCCGGGATCACGTCGGCGATCAGCTTCTGGTGCGCCTTGTCCAGTTCGTCCAGCAGCTTCTGCGTTTCGCTGTACGACAGCAGTTCCGCCAGATTGTCCTTGACCACTTCCGTCAGGTGCGTGGTCACGACCGAAGCGGGATCGACAACCGTCAGCCCCTTGAAATGCGCTTCCTCGCGGTAGTTCTGCGGGATCCACATGGCGGGCAGGTTGAAGGTCGGCTCCGTCGTTGCCTCGCCGGGCAGGCTGATCGGCTGGCCGCGCGGGTCCATGCACAGAAGCATGTTGGGACGCAGATCGCCGCGCGCGGCCTCGATCTCCTTGATGCGGATCACATAGGTATTGGCCGCCAGCTGCAGATTGTCCTGAATGCGCACGCTGGGCAGCACGAACCCCATGTCGGAGGCCAGCTGGCGGCGGAGACCCTTGATCTGGTCGGTCAAGCGGTTGCTTCCCGTGCCGTTCACCAGGCCCAGCAGCCCGTAGCCCAGTTCCACGCGGATGAAATCGATGGCAAGCGCAGTTGCGATCGGTTCATCCGCTACGGGAGCAGCCGGTGGGGGAGCGGCTTCGTTTGCCTCCGCCGCCGCCTTGGTTATATTCCATTTCGGCATGAAGTAGGCGAGTGACCCGGTACCGAGCGCCAGCGCCAGGAACGGGACCATCGGCATGCCGGGCAGCAGCGACATGCCGACCAGCAGGAACGAGCTGAGGCCCATCGCGGTCGGGTAGTTGCTGAACTGCTTCATCAGCGCCTGGTCGGTGGAACCCGACACGCCCGCCTTCGACACCAGCAGGCCGGCGGACACCGAGATCATCAGCGCAGGGATTTGCGTGACCAGGCCGTCGCCGACCGTCAGCAGCGTGTAGGAATGCGTCGCCTCGTTGAAGCTCATCCCCATCTGCGCGGTGCCGATGATGATGCCGCCCAGGATGTTGACGGCGGTGATGATCAGGCCCGCGACCGCATCGCCGCGCACGAATTTCGACGCGCCGTCCATGGCGCCGAAGAAGGTGCTTTCCTCCTCCAGCTCCTTGCGGCGCTTGCGCGCGCCCGCCTCGTCGATCAGGCCCGCGTTCATGTCGGCGTCGATCGCCATCTGCTTGCCGGGCATGGCGTCCAGGGTGAAGCGTGCCGCGACTTCCGCGATGCGGGTCGAGCCTTTCGTGATCACGACGAAGTTCACGATGATCAGGATGCCGAACACGATCACGCCGATCAGGAAGTTGCCACCCATGGCGAACTCGCCGAACGCCTGGATCACGTGGCCCGCGGCATCCGTGCCTTCGTGCCCATGGCCGAGAATCATGCGGGCGGAGGCGACGTTCAGCGACAAGCGTAACAGCGTGGTGATCAGCAGCACCGTCGGATATGTGGAAAACTCCAGCGGCTTGCGGATAAACAGCACCACCATCAGGATCATGACCGCAACGGTGATGGACAGGGCAAGGCATGTATCCAGCAGCCAGCGCGGCATCGGCAGCAACAAGACCGACAGGATCGCGACCACGCCGATGGCCAGCGCGATGTCGCCCCGCTTGGCATAGGCCAGCAGCGTGCGGATGCGCGTGCCCGCCGACCCGCCACCGCTCAGCGCAGCCGTCATGCCGGGCGCGACTTCGCTCGCCAATGCGGGGACGTCGGCCATTACCTTGTCCTGTCACTCCCGCGAAGGCGGGAGTCCAGACTAGTTAATGTGGATTCCCGCCTGCGCGGGAATGACAAGGAAGATAGTGCGTTCACCTACGCCCCCACGTGCTCGGAGGCGCTTTCATTCATGGGGGGCGTAACCGGGACGCCATTGTCCGCGTAGTCGCGCAGCTTGTTGCGCAGGGTGCGGATCGAGATGCCGAGGATGTTCGCGGCGTGCGTGCGGTTGCCGAGGCAGTGGTTCAGCGTGCCGAGGATCAGGTCCTGCTCGACCGCCGCCATGCTGCGGCCGACGAACCCGGCAGCCTTGCCTGCCTCGGTGACTTGCGGCGCGCTGATGGACTGGACCGGCTGCGCCAGGGCGGGTTTCGGAGATTGCACCGGGGCCTGCCCCGTCAGAAGGATCGCCTCGGGACCAATAATGTCGCTGCGCGCCATCAGCACGGCGCGGTGCATCGTGTTCTCCATCTCGCGCACGTTGCCGCGCCACTGATGCGCTTGCAGCTTGTCGAGCGCACCTTGCGACAGCGGGCGATCGTCCATGCCGTTCGAGGCGCTGTATTTCCTGGCAAAGTGCCTGGCCAGCGCCGGGATGTCCTGCGGACGGTCGCGCAGGGAAGGCAGGGTCAGGCTGATCACGTTCAGCCGGAAATACAAATCCTCGCGGAAATTGCCGGCCTGCACCTCGTCTTCCAGGTTGCGGTTGGTCGTCGCCAGCAGGCGGATGTCGACCTTGACCGGCGACGATCCGCCGACGCGGTCGATCTCGCGTTCCTGGATGGCGCGCAGCAGCTTTGCCTGCAGCCTGATGTGCATTTCGCTGATTTCATCCAGCAGCAAGGTGCCGCCGTTGGCTTCCTCGAACTTGCCGATGCGGCGGGCGACCGCGCCGGTGAACGCGCCCTTCTCGTGGCCGAACAGCTCGGACTCCAGCAACTGCTCGGGTATGGCGGCACAGTTGACCGATACGAACACGCCGTCCTTGCGCTTGCTGTGGCGGTGCAGGAACCGCGCCATGACCTCCTTGCCGGTGCCCGATTCACCCCGGATCAGCACCGTCGCCTCCGAGGGCGCGATCTGTTTTGCAAGGTTGAGCGATTCCTGCATGACGGGATCGGATACCACGACCGTTTCGTTTTCCTCCGACACGGCTTCCAGCACGGCCGCGATCAGCGCCGCGTCCGGCGGCAGCGGCAGGTATTCCTTGGCGCCGGCGCGGATCGCCTTCACAGCCAAGCCCGCATCGTTGCCGATGCCAAAGGCGATCACGGGGGTCTGGATGCGCTCGGCCTTCAGCGCCTTGATGAAAACGCCGACGTCCAGCCGCACGTCGATCATCACCAGGTCCGCGCCCTTGCCGGCGCGCAGGGCGGCCAGCGCCGTTTCCCCGTCCTCGGCATGGCTGACTTTCGCCCCGCGGGCCATGGCGATCTTGCCGGCTTCGGTGATGTGTCCTTCCAGCGTGCCCACCAGCATCAAGCGCATGGCTCAGCGCTCCATCTTGATGATTTCGGTCATGGTGACGCCCAGGCGGTCGTCCACCACGACCACTTCGCCACGCGCGACCAGCCGGTTGTTAACGTAGATATCGATAGCCTCACCGACCTTGCGGTCCAGTTCCACCACCGCGCCGCGGCCGAGCTTCAGCAACTGGCTGACCTGCATGTTGGCGCGGCCCAGCACCGCCGAGATCTGGACAGGGATGTCGTAGATCGCTTCCAGGTCCTTGCCGGGCAAGGGGGCGGCGGCGGAATCGCCCGCGCCCGCCGGACTGTCGATTTCGGCAAGGTTGAAGGGTTCGGTAGCAGCCATCTCTTACATCTCCTTTGTGGCGGGTTCGTCGTCCGCCTCGATTTCCGGTTTCCTCGCGGCAGCCGGGCGATTTACGCTGCCAAGCGAGTGAGCCGCCGCTTCCAGCGCGTTCAGCATGGCGTTGAAATTCCAGTCCGCGCCACCGTTCGACCATTCGACCCGCGCCTGCGTGCGCTTGAGGGACGGATCGGCCAGCAGTATCGGCTTGCCGGTAAAGCCCGCCTCCTGCGTCAGCTTCGCCATGCGGGACGAAACGGGGTCCAGCAACTCGTCCGGCAGGCGGATGACCAGCCGCGCCTCTTCGGGGCGGTCCCTGAGGCAGGTCAGG
>CALMVH010000108.1:31737-40975 GCA_937873165.1 uncultured Rhodospirillales bacterium | reverse complement strand
TCGTTGGTGCCCGTCCCTGCATTGATGATGCCCCTGACGGTGCCGCTGGCGATCGTGCCTTCGCTCCACCCGACCAACCCGCCGACATACAGCGCGTTGTTGCCTGCGTTCAGTGTGCCGCTGAAGGTGTTGCCGCCACCGGCAGCGGCGCTGCCGAACCCGCCGATGCCGCCGATGGCCGTGACGCCGCCGAGGCCGTTCACGCTGCCGCTGAAGGTGTTCGCAGTGCTGTTGCCGGTATTGTAGCCCGAGATGCCGCCGACATACTGCGCGCCGCTGAGGCCCGTGACGCTGTTCGCCGCCGACAGGCCAGTGACCGTGCCGGCATTATAGCCGACAACGCCGCCAACTTCGTATCCGCCGGTCACCGCCTCATTGGCGACGCCGCCGCTGATCGTGCTGTTGGCATCGTTGTAGCCAACCAGCCCGCCGACAGCCGTGACATTGGAGCCCAGCAACAGGGTCGTGGTGGCCGCGACGGTTCCACCGGTCACCAGCGGCGCGGTCGAGTACAGAAGGCCGTTTTCGCCTACCAGGCCACCGACATCCTGGCTGCCGTAACCGGCTTCGACCGTGCCCGTCACGGAAATCGTGCCGGAAACCGTGCCCCGGTTCAATCCAACGGCGCCGCCTACCTGCGAGCCGGCCATGCCAGTGGTCTCCGCGTAGTCGGCAATCACCGTTCCCGAGAACAGGCCGCCGGTCAGCGTTCCGAACGGGTTGTTATAGCCGACCAGTCCACCGACACGGCTGCTGCCGCTGCCGGCCGTGATCGTCCCGGACGATGTGCCGCCCGTGATGGTGGAAGCGTTGGTTCCAGCCAATCCGCCAACCCCAAGAGCGCCTGCGCCGGCAGATACAAAGCCGGTGAATGCGTTGCCGGCACCCATGGTGCCAAGCGCGGTGTAGTTCAATCCGACCACGCCGCCGACGTAATCGGCTCCGGCTGCGGCAAGAACACTGCCGGAGAACGTCGACGTATTGATAAAGCCTTCGTTCAGCCCCGCCACACCGGCGACCCCGTTCAGGCCTGATCCAAGGCCTGTCACCGTGCCGCTGTAGACGTCCGCCAGCATGGTGCCGTAGTTGGCGCCTACGGCTCCACCGATTTCGCTGGCGGGACTCGCTCCGGCGCTGATGCCCGTCACGCTGTTGGCGTTCGAGACGCCGGTCACCAGTCCGGCATTGTAGCCGGCGACGCCGCCGACGTTGCTGGTGCCGCTGACCGCCTCGCTGGCGGTGCCGCCGCTGATCGTGCTGCCGGTGTCGTTATACCCGACCAGTCCGCCCACGTTCGTTGCGTTGGAACCCGCCGACAGTACCGCCGAAGCCGTCACCGTTCCGGCCAGGATCGATGCGACTTGAGTCGTGGCCGTCGCTGTGCCGTTGCCGGCGCCGAAGCCGCTGTACCCAGCCAGCCCTCCGACGTTCTGGCTGCCGGAGCCCGCTGAGACGGTACCAGACACCAGGGGTGCCACGGTGACCGTGCCGCTGACATAGCTGGCGATCGTGCCGCCGTTCGAGCCCACCAGGCCGCCGATCGCCGTGGAACCGGCGCCCGCCAGTACCGTGCCGCTGAAGGTTCCGCCGCTTAGGCTACCGGTGTTCGTGTCGATGCCCGCCAGACCCCCTACGGCGGTGCTGCCGTTGAAGGACGTGATCAGGCCGCTGGCGGTTCCGCCCTGGATCACGCCGGCATTGTATCCCGCCAACCCGCCGTTGTAGCCAGGGCCAGCATTCAAGGTGCCTGCGAAGGTATCGCCGGTGAGAGTGCCGCCCTGCTCGTTCGCGCCGGCGATGCCGCCGAACGAAAAGCCGTTCGAACTCGATTGCACCGTGCCGGCGTAAAGACTTTGAGCGATTGAGCCGAAGTTCTCGCCGACAAAGCCACCGGCGTTGCCCGAGCCGGACACATAGGCTGTCGCCGTCGAGCCGGTGATCAGGCCGCCGTTCTGGCCCGCGAACCCTCCCAGATTGATGTAGCCGACGATCGTTCCGGCGGCCGAGCCGCCGCTGATCGTACCGTTATTAAGGCCAACAAAGCCGCCCAGTGCGAAATCGTAGCTTTGCACCAGCGCGTTGGCCGAGCCGCCGGCAATCAGGTTCTGGTTCACGCCGACCAGCCCGCCCACGGCAGCCGCGTCGCCGCCGGCCGTGATGCTTCCGACAAAGCTGCTGTTCGACACGGTGCCAGAATTGTAGGCGACCAGCCCACCCACGGTGGCGCCGCCGCTGGCGCCGGACGTGGCGGACACCGTGGCACCCGTAACCGTCAGGTTGCGGATGGTGCCGCTGTTGTTGCCGAACAGGCCCACATAGGTGCCGCCGGTAACGGTGGCACCCGCGATGGTGTAGTTCGTGCCCAGTCCGCCATTGCCGTCGAACACGCCGCTGAAGGCAGTGGCGGCATTGCCGATCGGGTTGACTGCGCCTGCGTTCGCGATGTTAGCGCCTAGGGCGTACGTGCCTGCGAGATTCTTCTGGACCAGGTTCAGGTCGGCGGCGCTGTTGACAAGCATATAGCCGGTCGCGCCACCGGCAGCCGTGGCGAAGGCAGCGATTGAGGGTTGAGGTCCATAGCTGTTATAGGCGTAGTCGTAGTAAAGCTTGATCGATCCGCCTGTGGAGATGGTTGCGCCAGCAGGATCCTGTAAGCCGCCGCCGTTGTCGATGCCCGAATTATCCGCACGACCCACGAGGTTGCCCGTGCCGCTGTTGGAGATGTTTGCGCCTAGAATGATGTTGTTATAGGCGCTGATCGTCAGGCTGTTGGCACTGTTCCAGCTGATGGCGGCATCAACGGAAATGTTGCCGGTGGCGCTGGTCGTGACAGTGCCGAAGCCGCTGGTGCCAGTATTCGCGGCGGTGGTCTGCAGCGTGACGTTGGTGGTTGCAAGCGCATTCGAAATGCTTGCGGCATCCGACGCGTTGATGGTCAGGTCGTAGGGATCGAGCAGCCAGTTGCCCGTCGTGCCGTGCGCTGCGCTGGTGTCGATTGCGGCACCGGTAAAGTCGAGAACATGTCCCGACGTTTCGATGGTGCCGCCGTCGCCGCCCGTCGCGCCGCCCTTGGCGCTGGCGCTGCCGTGGAAGGTGGTCGCGCCGTCCGACCAGATGGTGATCTGGCCGCCATTGCCCGTGTCCGTCGCATCCGCCAGGATCTTTGTCGCGGCATCAACCGATACGCTTTGCGCGTGGGCCAGGGACCCGGTTCCACGCGATCCCCCGCCGACCTCGATGGTGCCGCCGCCGTCCGCGCCCGAAACATTCAACGTCGCGCCGGTCAGGGCAACGTTGTTGCCGGTTACCTCGATGGTGCCGCCCGTGTCGCCCTTGGCTGCCAGGCGGCCCGTGATGCTGACGTCGCCGTTCGAGCCGCCGTCCAGCACAATGGTGCCGCCTTCATTATGCACGCCTTTGGCTTCGATCACACCGCTCATGTCGATAGCGTTGCCGACCAGCCCCTTGGCGGCGTTCGCGGTCAGCTCCACCGTACCGGCCTCGATCATGCCGCCGGCGTTCACGTAGCCGTTGACTTGATCGGTAACGTCGAAGCTTACCAGCCTGTCGCCGTACAGATCCAGGGTCCACTTGTCGCCCGATGACAGGCTGACCTTGCCCAGATGCGCTGTGATGACGCCCGAGTTGGCAACGCCGGGCGCGACAAGCGCGACAAGCCCGCCGTCGCGCGCGGTGATCGTACCTGCGTTGGAGATAGCGGCATTCGCCGAGCCCGCCTGATCGAACTTCAGATTGCCCGCCATGGCGTTCTGGGTCGTGATGCCCGATGTGCTGGCAACAAGGCCGCCGACATCCACATGCGCCGACTTCGTGAACAGAACCCCGTTCGGGTTGATCAGGACAACCTGGCCATTCGCTTTCAGGCTGCCCATGATATGGCTGGGATCGGTGCCCGTTACCCGGTTGAAGGCGATGGAGGAGGAGGAAGGCTGGGTGAATACCGTTGTTTCGTTGCGCCCGATCGAGAAGGACTGCCAGTCTATGACGGCGCGGGCCGAAGTCTGGTCGATGTCCAGCTGGTTCGGCGATACCTGGCTGATGGCGGCCGACCCGCCAACAACATGGCCGTCCTGCGGCAGGGCCAGGCAGTCGCTGCCCATAAGCGCAGCGCCAGCCGCCGCCAACCCCATCCGGGCCCACCCGTAACGGGCTCCCCCGGATGGGGTTAGCGCCGTGCTGGCACCTAACCTGTGGAACAATGATCGCATGCGGATTCGTCCTAAACCTCAAGATACGGGAGTAGTATTGCATGCGATGGTTAAGAGCCGTTTAAGCCCGCTACACGTCGCGGTTCATAAAAACTTGGCGAAACGCCGGGTAACAACCCTCACGCCCGACCCTGACGCGTTTCGAAACGTCGCCAAGTGGACAACCGTCCACATGGCAGATACCCATCATCATAACACGTTTCAATATTTGACATTTGTAACTGGTGCGGTTTAAGTCGCTTTGCTTCAAGGAGGATCGTCAAATTACCAACCTTACTCTTGGCGGCCAGTTTTCCCTGCCCGGTACTTCGATCAGCATCAAGCGGCTGGGCTATGGTGCCATGCAGCTTGCCGGACCTGGCGTATGGGGTCCTCCCAAGGATCCTGACACGGCGCTGGCTGTTCTCCGGGAGGCGGTCGCAGCCGGCATCGATCACATCGATACCAGTGACTTCTACGGGCCGCACGTCACTAACCAGATCATCCGCCAGGCGCTCCATCCGTACCCGCCAGAACTGGTAATCGTTACCAAGCTCGGCGCGCGCCGCCCTGCCGACAGGTCGTGGCAACGCGCAAACTCTGCCGAGGACCTGACCGCCGGCGTGCACGACAATTTGCGCAACCTGGGGTTGGACGTGCTCGACGTCGTGAACTATCGCTTCCTTGGCACCCGCCATGGTCTGGAAGAAGGGTCCATTGCCGAGCCGGTGGCGGTGCTGGCCGATCTGCAACGCCAGGGGCTCATCCGGCATATTGGTCTCAGCAACGTGACTGCCGTCCAGGTAGCCGAGGCTCAGGCGATCACTGACATCGTGTGCGTGCAGAACAATTATAATCTGGCTCACCGCGACGACGATACCCTGATCGAAACCCTGGCGGGGCAGGGCATTGCCTACGTTCCGTTCTTTCCGCTGGGCGGGTTCAGCCCGTTGCAGTCGTCCATCCTGTCGACGGTCGCGGAGCGTGTCGGCGCCACGACGATGCAGGTCGCGCTGGCTTGGCTGCTGCATCGCTCGCCCAATATCCTGTTGATTCCCGGCACATCGTCGCTCGCGCATTTGCGGGAGAACATGTCAGCCGGGGAACTGACGTTGACCCCTGAAACTCTGGCCGAGCTGGACGGGATCGCCGCCATGGCAAGTAAGGCGCAGCACTGAGCGCACGGGAGCTTGGTATGTCAGCCGCCGAGACTCCGCTGACGCGCGACCGGATACTGGCAACCGCCGAGGACGCCATACGCCGCTTCGGCCCTGCCAAGGCGACCGTGGTAGAGGTCGCGCGGGCGCTGAACGTCAGCCATGCGGCCGTGTACCGGCACGTTGCCAGCAAGGCCGAACTGCGCGATCTGGTGGTCGGGCGCTGGATGGACGCGACCATGCTGCCCTTGCGCGCCATCTTTGCCTTACCCGGATCCGCCCCCCAGCGGCTTCGCTTGTTATTCGACGCCCTGATCGCGGCAAAGCGCCGCCGGGCAACCGACGATCCCGAGTTGTTTGCTGCCTACCGGATATGGGCAGCGGAAGCCCGGGCGGTCACGGCAGCCCATGTCGACGAACTGGTCGGACTGGCGGCGGCCATCATCCGCCACGGCATGGAGGACGGCACGTTCCGCGCCGTCGATCCCACCGTGGCAGGACGCGCCATGCTGTTCGCCACATCGCGGTTCCACCATCCGGCGCATGCTGCCGAATGGTCAGATCCAGGCATCGGGGCTGCCTACGAAGCGCTCTGGGATCTGCTGATGCAGGGGCTCGGCGTTGCGAACAGCGGCGCGTGACCCAGCCGGTCAGAGAAACGTCTCGGCGGTCAGTTCGGACTTCAGTGCCGCCGCGCGCCGGCGGATCAACTCTATTTCTCCCTCGTCCTTGCGCCCAAGGTTCAGGTAATGGTTTTTCATGCGCAGGTTGCGGCTGAACCTTGGCTTGTGCCGGTCGAGGAAGTCCCAGTACAGAGTCGTAAACGGGCAGGCATCCTCGCCCACCGATTTACCGGGATCGTACCGGCACTTGCCGCAATGATTGCTCATGCGGTCGATGTATCGGCCGGAGGCCGCGTAGGGCTTGGTGCCGACCACGCCGCCGTCGCCATATTGGCTCATGCCAAGGGTATTCGGCAGCGACACCCAGTCGATCGAATCCCAGAACATCGACAGGTGCCATCGGTGAACGTCGTACGGACGGACGCCCAGCAGCAGGCAGAACAATCCCAGCACCATCAGCCGCTCGATATGATGGGCGTAGGCATGGGCAATCGTATGCCCGATCGCATCCGCCAGGCAGCGCATGTCGGTTTCGCCCGTCCAGTAGAACCTCGGCATCGGCAGGGCCGCGTCCAGCGCATTGCCGGACGCATAACCCGGCATGCGTTGCCAGTAGGTGCCACGCATGAACTCCCGCCATCCGATGATCTGGCGGACAAATCCTTCCAGCGAACTGAGCGGAACCTCCGCCGTTCTCGACACCGCGGCGTCCACGACTTCGCGCGGGTTCAGCAGGTGCAGGTTCAACAGGCCGGACAGATACGAATGGAACAGGAAGGGCTCGCCGTTTCGCATCCCGTCCTGGTAGCGGCCGAAATGCGCCAGCCTGCGGGAGGTGAAATCCCCTAGCGCCGTTAGCGCGTCCTGGCGGCTGACGGGAAGCCCGAAATCGTCGAGCGAACCCGGACTATCCGGAAACGCGCGCGCGACCAGATCCAGAACGTCGCGGGTCGTGGCATCGGGCGAAAAGTGCCGGAGCTGCGGAATGGGAGGCACGGAACGGCCGCGCAATGGATGGCGGTTGTCGAGGTCGAAGTTCCAGAGTCCGCCGGAAGGCTCCCCGTCGGGCTCCATCATGATGTCCAGGCGGCGGCGCATGCCGCGGTAGAACGTTTCCATCACGGCGTGGCCGTGCTGGCTGGAAAACTCGGCAAAGTCGGCATGGCTGCACAGGAAGTGCCGGTCCTCCCGGATTTCCAGCGGCAGGGGCAATGCTTCCAGCGACGCGCGCACGCGCCAGTCTCCCGGCTCCAGAACGATCAGCCGTTCGGGCTTCAGCAGGGCCGCCTGGCGCATGACCTCGCCGCTAAAGCTGCCTGCGTTCAGCGGATCGTCCAGCGTGGTGTAATAGACCGTCCAGCCTTTGGCACGCTGCTCGTCCCGGAAATGACGCATGGCGGCAAAGAAAAAGGCGATCCGCCGCTTGTGCTGCGGCACATAGCTTGCTTCCTCCCGCACCTCCATCTGCAGGATACAATCGCGCGCCGCATCGAAACCATCGAAAGCGGCGGAGGTCTCGTCGAGCTGGTCGCCCAGCACAATGATCAGGTGGCGCACCGGGGAAGGCGTGTTGTTCATGGCTGGATACTAGCAGTTCGCCAGCAAATCGTCGACGGATGCGCCGATGTGGGGCCTGCACGAAATCTGCATGAAAATGTCTCGATACCGCCTCGGGCGCTCCATCCCTGCACAACATGGCCGTGCAACTCTGCCTCCACACAATCAAGGAGAGCCGACGTGGCGATGAGTCAAACAACCAGGTTTTTTCAGTTTCGTTTCTGGCCGAGGGCCGCAGGTTGCGCCGCTCTGGTAGCGCTTGCCGATTTCCTGTTTTATCATCCGGGCGCGAACTGGACGGTAGGCGTGTTCGCCATGCTGCTGCTGGACCTCATCGTCCTATACAATCCGCGCGTGATCGCATCGCGGGCCGGCAAGATCGTCTTGGGCGCGGGTATCGGTCTTGCGGCGGCGACGGTGATCGAAGGTCCTGCCCCTGTGACCTGCCTGATGATGGCAGCAGACGCGGTCGCCCTCGTTCTCATGCCGCGGTATCGGTATCAGATCGATGCGCGGAATGTCGGCGTCGACATTTTGGACTACGCCGCCACGAACGGAAGGTTGTACAAGGACATGTCCACGCTTCTGCGTGCGTCCAGCCGCAGGGGCCGCGTGCGGTTCGCGCTTGGTCGAATCGCCAGGCGCTGGCTTCTGCCCATCGCATTTTCAGCCGTGTTCATAGCGCTGTTTTCGGCCGCCAACCCGCTGATCGACAATACGCTGAGTGTCGTTGACTGGCTGGCGCCGCTGCAGGCGCTGTCTGTTCCCCGCATCATGTTCTGGATGGCTACGGCATGGGCGTGCTGGGGCTTGATCCGTCCCAAGGTCGGCGTGATGCGCGGGGCAAGCCATCGCGGCGCCTTGTCTCGGCACACGAAGCCCGAAGGCCTGTGGTTCAACAGGCAGTCCATCGTGACGTCGCTGATCCTGTTCAACGGCTTGTTCGCCATCCAGAACCTGCTGGACCTGTTGTTCCTGTGGAGCGGCGCCGGGCTGCCCGCCGGCATGACGTACGCCGAGTACGCTCACAGGGGCGCTTATCCGCTGATGATCACGGCGCTCTTGGCGGCAGCTTTCGTGCTGATCGCGTTGAAACCGGGTTCCAGCACCGAAAAACTACCGGCCATTCGCCTGCTGGTCTATGCCTGGGTCGGACAGAACATTTTCCTGGTGCTGTCCTGTGTGCTGCGGATGGACCGGTACATCGCCGAATACTCGCTGACAGGATTGCGGGTATACACGCTGGAATGGATGTCATTGACGGCGGTCGGTCTCGTCCTGATCGTCTACCGCATCCATGCCGACAAATCAAACCGCTGGCTGATCAACGCCAATGTGCTGGCTGTGATCGCGATGCTCTATGCCGGCTGCTTTATCGATGTCCCCGGGGCCGTGGCGCAGTACAATGTCGAGCATTGCCGCGAAATCACCGGCAGGGGCGCGGCGCTGGACTTCGCGTACCTCCGCGCCGAGCACGATATCTCCGACATCCCGGCGCTGGCCTGGCTGATCCAGCGTAGTTCGAACGCGTCCGCCGTTGAGCAGGCCGCGTGGCTGCGCGCGGACCTGGAGGCGGAGCTTGCGGTCGAGTTCGGCGACTGGAGGCAATGGTCCTTCCGGAAAGCCCGGCTGGCGGTCCTGGTGGCGAGGCAGCCATGAGCATCGGGCTTTCACCAACCCCTCTCGATACGCC
>CALMVH010000108.1:28461-31727 GCA_937873165.1 uncultured Rhodospirillales bacterium | reverse complement strand
CACCAACCCCCAAACTGCGGCCCAACATCCCGAAAACGATCCGCGCCGGCCACCACGACTCCCATATCCGCGAGGTTCTGCGCTTCACGCTTGAGAAAGCAGGATTTCGCGTCTTCGAGGCACCGGATGGGCAGCAGGCGCTGGTGTTGGCGCAAGAGTCCGCCGATCTCCCCGACCTGATCGTGCTGGACATCGGCATGCCCGAACTGGATGGGCTGGAAGTCTGCCGCGAACTGAGGCGAAGCTCGCAGATGCCGATCCTGTTCCTGTCTTCCCGCGATGAAGAGATCGATCGTATCGTCGGACTGGAAATCGGCGGCGACGATTACTTGACCAAGCCGTTCAGTCCCCGCGAACTGGTGGCACGGGTCAAGGCAATCCTGAAACGCGCAGCGCCGGCGACATCCTCCGGGGTGCCGATCAAGCTTTGGCAAAGAGGCGGGCTGCATATGGATCTGGAAGCCTACACGACGCACTGGGGCGATGAACCGCTTGCCCTGACCTTGACGGAATTCCTGCTGCTGGCAACGTTGCTCCGTCACCCGGAAAAGGTCTATGGGCGCGAAAACCTGATGGATGCCGTCTACGGCGACGTGACGGTAAGCGACCGCACCATCGATAGCCACATCCGGCGCGTGCGCCAGAAGTTTGCGGAACGGGGTGCGCTTCATATTGTCGATACGGTGTATGGCGTCGGATACAAGCTTGGCTCGTGCGAACCGTGACCGGGCGCGTTCGCCTCCGGACCATCCTGCTGAGTCTCAACCTCTTCGTTCTGATCGTGCCGCTGGCGGGCGTCTACGCCTTTCACATCTATGAAAACCAGTTGATCAGGCAGGTCGAGTCCGAACTCATTGCGCAGGGGGCTTACGCGTCGGCCTTTTACCAGGCTGCCATCCACCAGCAACCGGACCAGCCCTGTGCATCGGATGCCGATCCTGGCTCCCCAGCGAATAACGCAATGGTCACGCCGGTGCTGAATCTCGCCGAAGACACGGTTTTTCCCGCTCGTCCGGATGCGCTGGTCACGCAAACGCCCGCGGACAGGGTGGCGCAAGGGGCGGGTCAGGCAGTTTATCCAGTTCTTGCCAGCGCAGCACGCCTGACCCTTGCCGGATTCCGCATCGTCGATTGCCACGGCATCGTCGTTGCCGGACGAAGCGAACTGGGCCGGAGCTTGTCCGACATTCCCGAAGTCCAGACCGCGCTCCTGGGGCATTACCGGGCCGTGCTGCGCTTGCGCGAGACGGATCCACCCCACCCGCCGCTTGCCTCCATCAGCCGGGGCGCCACCATACGGGTGTTCGTCGCCATGCCGATCACGGACAACAGCAAGGTCATCGGCGCCATCCTGTTGTCGCGCACGCCCCGCAACATTCTGGAAAGCCTGTACGATGAGCGGCGAGCAGTTCTCAGCGCCGCCGCCATCGTGCTGACCCTGACGTGCCTGATGGCCCTGCTGACGTCCCAGGCGATCAGCCGCCCTATCGCAGCGTTAAGGGATCAGGCGCAGCGTATCGGGCGTGGCGACCGCGATGTCCAGCCCTTGCTGCATCCGGTCACCTTCGAGATCGGCGCGTTGTCGCAGAGCCTTGCGGCGATGGGGCAGAGGCTGGGGGAACGCGGCGCCTATATCCGGGATTTCGCCACCCACATGTCGCATGAATTCAAGACGCCGCTGACGGCGATCCAGGGCGCGCTGGAGTTGATCCAGGATCATCGCGCCGTCATGGATTCACACCAGCTGGAACGATTCCTGTCGAACGCGATCAAGGATACCGAACGGTTGAAGCTGCTGGTCGCCAGGCTGCTGGACCTTGCCCAGGCCGATATGATGCAACCGCGCGACGAGTCCTGCGATCTTGGCAGGATCGTCCAGGAAATCCGGTCCGACTATGGGGACCGCGTCGTGATCAGGTTGGACGCCCAGCAAGCCGGAACGATCCTGCCGATGCCGGAAGAAATCGTGCACGCCGTGCTGACTACGCTGGTTTCAAACAGTGTACAGCATGGCGCCACCGAAGTGGTAGTCGGCCTGCAAACCGGCCCGGAAGGATCACGGCTGGAGATCGAAGACAATGGGAAAGGGATATCTTCGGCTAACGCCGAAAAGCTGTTTGTTCCTTTCTTCACGACCAAGCGCGATACGGGCGGCACCGGCCTGGGCCTGGTGATCTTGCGGTCTCTGCTGACAGCCTATCGCGCCACGATAACATACCAGCCAGGCCTCCGAGGGGCGAAGTTCGTGATTGTCGTGCCCGGAAACACCGAAATACCCAAGCCGCTGAAGCGCAACCTTGCGGTTTACGGCCCGATTCTCTAGTCTTGCGCTTGGAAGCGAGGGCCAAATGAGATCGACCAGAGCGGATGGGTATGTAAGCGAGCTGGAACGCCAGATTGCGATTTCGGCACAGGCCAAGCAGTTTGGCGGCGTGGCGGATACGATCCGGGTTCTGGGGCGTACCCGTCCGGCGGCGGCTATCCTCCGGGCTCATCAATTCAGCGAACTCGATCCTCGCAACAGCCGCTCCGCTGCCGCGATGCTCGACCTTCGGTCCGACCTTGTCAGCACCTATGCCCGGGATGTCAGCGGCCCGGGTGCCCTCGCCGCGAGCGTCCTGTGCCATTTGTCGGCCAGCCCGCGCTCACCCTCGGAGCAGCGGGCCGGGTCCGATTACAAGCGCACCGTCGAGGAACTGGCTGCCGTACACCCTGCCAGCGCCGCTGTTACGCAAGATATCGTCCACCATATCCATGCGGCGAAGTATGACTTTCCGCGTCTGGACGGGAAGGAACTCCGTAGCCCTCCGGCCTCGCGCGAACTGGATACCTTGCAAGCGGTACTTGTGGGCGGCATGGGTGCGGGACAGCCGCTGGAACGCCAGGCCTCAGCGCAGATCGCGAAAGTCGTCGCGGTGTTTCTCGGCCAAGAGGGCGGATCGCTTCATACAAAGGCCGAGATCGCCTTGAGAACACCGAACCTTTTGGCAGGGCTTCCCCATCCAGGAAAGCCGCAACTGGCTGCCGCTGCCCTGCGGTAGTGCGAGACTTTCACCCCTGCGGTAAGGCCCACAGAAGGGTCTGAAGAGTCGCCGCGTAGCAGTCAGCGGCGTCACGATTGCGCGCGGCCTCGGCGGGCCAATCGTCCAGCGCCGCGACTGCCATATGCGCCAGACCGATACGGAAAGCGGCATAGCACGGCAAAAGGAATCGCAGCAGCTCGCCGTCGACAGCCCGTCCGGCCGCCACCGCGGTTGCCTCCTGCA
>CALMVH010000108.1:28116-28451 GCA_937873165.1 uncultured Rhodospirillales bacterium | reverse complement strand
GCGTTTCAGCCGCGTTTCGGTCGAGACCCAATTCAACGATGGCTCCCGCGACATCCCATGCCAGATCCTGAGGGCCGATCAGATCGTGGGCGCCGTCATGGTCCAGCGCATCGGCTTTCAGCCATCCTCCTGCCGCCAGCCTCAGCCATTCGTGCCTGTCCATGCGCCCATCGATCGCCATCGGCTGGACAAGCGTCTGGAGTGTGCCGAAATCCGAGAAAAGCCGCTCGAACCGCTCACGAGCGTGGCTGTCGATGGCCTCGCCGATATTGTGCCGCGCCATTTCGAAAAGCGTCCTCAGGTCGGCACCTGCCTGACGGGGCGGCGGCAGGCAG
>CALMVH010000108.1:23819-28106 GCA_937873165.1 uncultured Rhodospirillales bacterium | reverse complement strand
CTGCCCCAGGTAATGAGCAATGAACGTTATCAAGCTGGCATGGTCGGCGTCGGTTGGGGCCGTCTCGATCCAGCGTTCCACCGTCCAGCCATGCAGGAAACCGCGCATCGGCGGGATCAGCCCTGCCTTCGACAGCCGCAGGCCCCGCGCCATCTTGCGCTCGCCCTCTTCGCCGATGCCCGCGAACTTCAGCATCCAGCGCTGCCCATCGGCGTCCAGCAGCCATTTGCATCGTTCCATGTAGGGCACGACGGCCGGCCAATCGCTTTCATGGTCATAGCGGAATCGTCGCCACGCCCCGCCCGATATCTCGGTCGGAGGCGCATCGATCCGGCTGAACAAGCCCTGCGCCCATTCGACGATTCGCGCAGGCGGGATGAGGTCGTCGACGGTAATGACCTGCCGCTGGATCTCGCCCCACATATTGCGAATGTCGGCGTACGCCTCGGGGCCGGGTTCGCCGGCGTGGCTGGGCAGCAGGGCGATATGGCTAAGCGGTACGCCGCGCTCCCGCAGCCAGTTCACCACCGCGGCAAAGGAACTGCCCGACAAGCCGGGCCCTTCGTCCACGATCACATGATGGTACTGTCCACCTGTCCACTCCGACGCAACATCCGGGTCAACATCGATCCGGCGCATGAAGTACGGGCCAATGGGACGCACGGTCAGCGGGGGCGGCGCATCGAGCGCGGCTGCGACAATGGCGCTGAGGCTGGTGCCGATGCTGCGGATGCCGATCACGCGCGGCGGCGCCAGCAGCGTCAGGACCCGGGCAGCCTGCGCGTAGGCTTCCGGATAAACCGTGTAAAATGCATAGCCTTCGGGAACCCGCACCATGATCTCGCCTGCAAGGCCGGTTTGGCAGGCAATGGTGGGGAACTGCGCTGGCTGGACAAAGCCCGTGTTCCAGGACTGCACAACCGCCTGGGCGACCTGCATGAGGGGCACGGCAAGCCGCGCTTCCGCAACGGAAGTCCCATCGGTGCCACAACGCCCACGATCGAGATCAGCGATCCCTTGCGCCAGCTCGCCCAACGATATCAATGCGCTTACCAGTTCCTGGTGCCGCATCAGCCCGGGTGGTCGAGCTTCCGCCCCGCGCAGGCGAAGCTCAATTGAAGCCAGTTCGCTGTCAGGATTTACAGAGCGCGAGCGGTCGCCGTAGAAGATCAATCCGTGCGCCCGGCTACTCGGCGGCGACCTCGATCATCTTCTCGTCGGGTGATCTGCGGCCACGCAAGGGCTGCAGATTGGCATGCAGTTCACGCGCGAACCAGGCGCTGGTCGCCGCCAGGCCATTTTTGAGGTCGACCTGAGGCGACCAGCCCAGCAGCGCGGCGGCGCGGCTGATATCGGGCCGGCGGCGGCGCGGATCGTCCACGGGCAAGGCTTCGAACACGGTCTCGGCTGCTGTGCCGGTGACTTCGATCACCAGTGTCAGCAGCTCGTTGATCGTCATCTCCGAGGGATTGCCGAGGTTTACCGGCTCCAGCCCGACCAGGTCGCATTCCATCAGGCGCAGCAGTCCTTCAACCATGTCCGACACATAGCAGAAGCTCCGGGTTTGCGTGCCGTCGCCATACACGGTGATATCCCGGCCGGACAGCGCCTGGCACAACAGGTTGGAGATGACGCGCCCGTCGTCGGGATGCATCTGTGGACCGTAGGTGTTGAAGATGCGCGCTACGCGAACCTCCGCCCGGCCCAGCCGTCCGTAGTCGAATGTCATGGCTTCGGCGGCACGCTTGCCCTCGTCGTAGCAGGCGCGCGGCCCCGTGCAGTTGACCCAGCCGCGATAATCCTCCTGCTGAGGGTGCACCTCGGGATCGCCGTAGACTTCGCTTGTCGATGTCAGGAGAAATCGTGCCCTGGCGGCCTCGGCCAGGCGTAAAAGATGATGAGTGCCGACAACGCTGGTCAGCATCGTGTGTTCCGGATCGGCCTGGTATTGCGGCGGCGAGGCCGGGCAGGCGAGATTGAAGACGCGCGCGATGCGGTTCACATTGTCCCAAACGCTGGCTGGCAAGGGCTGAGTAACATCGGCTTCCACGAAGTGAAACAGCTTGTCGCGCTGCAACTGCTTCAGATTGGTGTCGCGCGATGTTTGCAGATTATCGATGCACAACACCGGCGTACCCTGGTCCATCAGGGTCTGGCACAGATGCGAACCGATGAACCCGGCGCCGCCTGCGACTACCGCGAGTTTGTCGTTCCCGTTCTGCATAACCTCTCCATTATCCTTTTTGGAAGCGATGGTCATCATTGAGTAGCAACCATGCGCGTGTTTGAGTTCCCGCTTCGCGCGGCGTCCACCAGGTAATTTTCCAGTTCCGCAGCGCGGTGGATGGATGTATGGGTCGCAAGCACGCGCGCCTGCGCCGCTTTGCCGATTGCCGCACTGTCGCTGGCAAGCGCTTCGACAACAGGCTGATGGTCCGGCGCCAGGATGATCTCGGTTCCGGGGCTGAACAGGTCGTCGAGACCGGGCCAGACATCCGATATGATGGGTGTTGCGCAGGCAGCCGCTTCGAACAGCCGCACGGATGGCGACCAGCCTGCCGCGATCATGTCGGCGCGTGTAACGTTCAGGGTGAAGCGCGAGGCCGAGAAGAATGCCGCATGCTCCGATGGCGGCAGGTGGTCGATGCGTTCCACGTTGGACGGCCAGGCGATATCGGCTGGATATTGCGGCCCGGCCACGGCAAATCGCCGCTCCGGCATTTCACGCGCTACGCTCAGCAGAAGTGCTTCCAGTGTCGGCTGGCGGTCGGGGCTGTAGGTCCCAAGATACGAAAGGTCCCAGCGCTTGGCGGCGGGCAGCGGCCGGTATGCCGCGGGATCCACCGAACAGTACAACGCCCGCGCGGCAGGGGAGCCGTAACGCTTTTCAATCGTGCGCAAGGTTGGGCCGCCGGTGAACGACAGATACAGATCGTAGCCCGGGATCAGCTCGGGCGACAGGTACTCGAAGTCATTGCGCGCCAGCTTTGCCAGCGTCACGGGCGTATCGATGTCGTAGAACGCGGTAATGCCCTCTGCGGTCGACTGGACCCATTGGCCGACTGCCACGCCCTCGGGCACGTAGGAGCCCACGATTACCGCGTCGGCCGCTGCGACTTCGTCGCGCCAGCGTTCCAATCCGTCTACCGAATCGTAATATTCCAACCGGCAGTACGCAGGATCGGTCAGGTCGCGCCGGGTGGCGTACCATGGAACGTCCCGTTCCAGGAACAGCACGTCGTGACCCCGGGCGGCAAAGGCCGCCAGCAGGCCGCGGAACGTCGTGGCATGGCCGTTGCCCCACGCGGATGACAGGCTAAGGCCCAGGACAACCAGCTTCATGCCGCCGCTCGCGCCTTGGTCCGTTTTTTCAACACCTCGTCGACCTGCGCCCCGCGCAACTGATAGGTGTGATCACGCAGGACCCGGGCGCGAGCCGCTTCACCAATGGCGCGGGCGCGGGCGGGCGTCAGCGCCGCAAGATGGTCAGCCACGTCCTGCCCGTCCCGTGCGACCAGCACCTCCTGGTCTGGCGTCAGGAACAGTTCGATGCCCTTCCATTCGTCGGTGATCAGGCAGGCGGCCGCGCCCGCGGCCTCGAACACGCGGGTCGCCGGCGAGAATCCGATATGCGCCATGCTGTCGCGCGCGACATTCAGAACGGCCAGCGGGGTGCAGTTGAATGCGTTGTGTTCGGCCGTATAGACATGGCCGCGATGACGCACGTTTTCCGGCATGGGCTTGCTGTCCCAGCCATTTCCGCCGATCAGGAAGGATTGCTGCGGCAGCGCCGCGGCAGGACGCAGGAAGAACTCTTCCACCCGTGCTTCGCGGTCCGGCAGACGATTTCCGAGAAAAGCGAGATCGGCGCTGAACCGATAATCGGGCGGCACCGGGTGGTGGGTATCGGGATCGAGCGCGTTATAGACTGGAATGCACTCCCGCGCTCCGAAATCCCTGTAACCGTCGATCACGGGTTGTCCGCCGCCATAGGTCAGCACCAGATCGAGCTGCGGCAAGGCCTGCGTAACGGGATGGCCCAGGTCGGCGCGCATTTCATCCAGCGTCGCGGCCGCGTCGACATCCCAGAAGATGCGCAAGGCTTGAGGGTTGGCGTGTTCGATCACGCCTTCCAGCAACTCGCGGTCGAAGACGCCGACGCCGTTCGCCTTCACCACGATATCGGCGGTGGCGGCTTCCGCCAGCACCTGCCGCGCGGCTTCGATCGTTGCGGGATAAACAATCGAGCGCGCCCAGTCGGGAGGGTCGATGTCGCGGTGCTGCTGC
>CALMVH010000108.1:18596-23809 GCA_937873165.1 uncultured Rhodospirillales bacterium | reverse complement strand
AGCTCGTGGAGGATGCCGCGATAATAGGTGGCAGCCCCGTTCCAGTACGAGGAAAGGAGGCTTGATCCGTAGAAAGCGATCTTCACGCGACGCTCCGCTCGATCGGCCGGCCGGCGAGACCGGCATGGATCGCCAGCAGTTCATCGGCGCGGTGGCCGCATGTATGCCGCGCCAGGATGGTTTCCAGGCCGCTGGCGACCAGGGCGCGGCGCAGGCTCGGGTCGTTCTCGAGATGGTGCAGTTGCTGGGTCATCTCCGCCGTGGTCGCGGCAGTCAGGTAGTCCTGGCCGGGCCGGAACAGATGCTCGCTGTCGGTCCAAGGCGCGCACACCAGGGGTATGCCGCACGCCAAGGCCTCGAACACGCGGATGGTGGGAATGCCGGGCAACATCGTGGTATAGAAGCGGCGCGGCACATGCACGGTTGCCAGATGGCGGGCAAAGATCGCGGGTGCTTCGGCATTCGGCGCCCAGCCGTGATAGACGGCATTGTAGCGGGACAGGGTAGTCCGGGCGGCTTCGGGGTAGCGCACCCCATAAATATCCAGCGACAATCCGGCCTCCGCCGCGGGCTCGAACAGCAGGGATTCAAGTTCCCCCGTTCGTTCTCCATCGCCCCAGTTGCCGATCCAGACCAGTCCCTGCCGCGATCCTTCTTCGGCAGGCGGCTTGAAGTGGCGCACGTCGGCGGCCTCGTGCCAGACCCATACCCGGCCTTGCCAACCCCACTTGTGATACACCTCCGCCAGCGTTTCGCCGAACGCCAGAACACCATCGTACCCCGAAAGATCGAAGGTGCGTATCGCCGCCGGATCGCTGACCGCGCGATGATGCGTATCGTGGAACAGCAAGGTAAAACGACCGCCGTTCTTGCGCAGCTGGCCCAGTGCGGCGACGAGAGAGGGTTCGTTCCACTCATGGACGATCACCAGATCGGCCCCGTCCACCAGCATCTCAAGCTGGTCTGCCGGTGCGAAGGAGCGGCTTTGCAGTTCGGGGTAGCTGGCGGTAAATCCGGAAAGGCCTTCCGGCCCATGGTCGCCCAGAAGATTCGCCAGGCTCCAGTTACCCTCGGGCTCCAGCGCCAGCACATCGTGGCCGCGCAGGCCGAGTTCCCTCAGGACGCCCCGCAGGAAATGTGCGTTGCCATGGTTCCAGCAAGACTTCAGCGAGTGGGTGAAGTAGACGATTTTCATGCCGCCACCTGCGCCGTGCCGCTGGCCAGCGACTGGTACAGGCTCAGCATGGCCGCGGCGGTTGCGCCCGGGGTGTATTGTTCGGCCCGCTGCCGCGCCGCCGCTCCACGGCTGGCATGCAGCGCAGGATCACGAGCCATTTCGCCGATGGCATCAGCAAAACCCTGGCTATCCCGCGCGGGCACGAACACTGCCGCGCCATCCCACAATTCACGGAATGTCGGAATGTCGGACAGGACCAGCGGGCATCCGGCGGAGGCGGCTTCCAGGACGCAAAGCCCGAACGGCTCGTACAACGCGGCGGAGGCAAAGATCGGACGCTGCGCAAGCTGTTGCCGCATCTGGATCTCGCCCAGGCGGCCAAGGCGATGCAGGTTGGTGAGTTCGATAAAATCGCTGCCGGGCCTTTCGGTCGCGCCTGCGGCACCGAACGGGATCTCCAGCAAAGCGCACGCTTGATCCAGCGTGCCCACGTTCTTGCCACGGTCCCACAATCGTCCGGCCGTAAAGGCGCGTGGCTGCCACGGCAATCCGTCGCCATGGTCAAGATGCGTGCGGCCGTTATGGACCGCCTTCGGCAGGACTTGCAGCCCGTAAGCGTCACCCGTATCGCGGGCAAAAGACTGGCTGGGCGCCACGGTTGCATCGGCTTTCCCCAAGCCCTTGCCGTTCAGTTCGGCGCGCCAGGCGAAGTCTTGTGGCAAGTATCGTGCTTCCACTGCCTTCCACCACGTCAGCAGGCAGCTATGCGCGACGGCTACGACCGGCACGTCGAAGCGCTGGGAGGCCCCCAGGGCAGGCGTGTTCAACTGAACGATATCGCACTGCAGATCGCTCGCGATTTTGGCTACGCAACGGGCCGATTGCGCCACCTCGCGCTCATCATTCGCCAACCAGTCAAGCTCCAGACCCGTTTCGACCAGTGTAGCGCCTGCGATGGCGTGCGCGGCGGCCTTCTGCTCGGCCGTGGGCGAAGGACCCAAAAGCGCCAGCACCGTCTCGACGCCCTGCGGCGCCAGGGCCTGCGCAAGCTCAATCGTGTACTGCCAGATACCGCCCACCGCGTCCGTGGTCAGGAGTACGCGCATAGGCTCCTCATCGGATTTGCGCTTCGTTGCCCGCCACTTCGCGGGCACAGATAGCTTCCAGCTCGTGCAAGGGCAGCGGGCGGTCCGCCTGGATATCCGAAAACTCGGTGAACTGAGCGAGGTAATGCTGATGCGCCCGTTCCCAGGCGCGGTCGTCAGGCAAGCCCCACAGTTTACGGTAATCGGGCGAGGATGGATACGGGTACAGCGGTACGGGATCGTTAGCCCATACTCCGGCGGCCCGCAACCGGTCGCGCCATTCCACCACCAGCGCGGGATCGTCGCCCGCCATTTCAATCAGGTTCGCTTGCACGAATGGCACCGACCGGCGGGCATGGATCAGCCGTTGCGCCGGTTCCTCGGTGGTCGCCTTGCACTTCTTGTCAAGGGTGGCGCGCCCTTCAGCCGTCAGACTCTCGATCCCTGCCTCGATGGAAACGCACCCCGCGCGGCCCAGCAGGTCCAGCATCTCGGGCTTCCAGAGGTCGATGCGCGTCTGAATGCCGAACTCGATCCTGCGATCCACCAGCGCAAGCAACAGCGGCTCGTTCGGCAGGAATATTTCGTCGATGAAATAGACATAGGTAACGCCCTGGGCGATCAAGCCGTCGATCTCTTCCAGAACGGGACCAAGATCCCGGCGGCGGTACTTGTCGCGGAAGTCGATCTTCGCGCAGAACGAACAATTATAAGGACACCCGCGCGAGGCTTCCACTTCCGCTCCCGGACCTTCCGCAGGACGGTCGAACCGATGATGATGCGTCAGGTGCTTCTGCACCCAGTCAGGCGGCCAGTGCAGGGCCGGCGTGTCGGTGAAGCGCGTGGCGGCCGGTTCGCCCGTGATGCGCACATGACCTGAATCGACGTAGGCGATGGACGGGACATCCGCCAGGCTGCCGCCGTCGGCCAGCCTGCGTATGATCTCCTCGCACTCGCCCCGCACCACCACGTCGACGCCGAGCTTTGCCAAGGTTGTCTCCGGCGTGGCGGACCCGTGCGGGCCCACGGCAACGGTACGGCCACCGCGCGTGCCCAGATGCTGCAGGAACTCCGCGGGAACGCGCAGCTCGGGCGGGGCGCAGCGCCAGAACAGGTAGGTCGGCGCGGTCGTCACCACCGTCATGTCGGGCTGGAAGGTGGCTACCATGTCTGCCAGTTCGGCATTCGGCTGGTCGTTCAGATGGCCGTCCAGCATCAGCATCTGGTGCCCTGCCTCGTCCAGCATCGCCTTGGCATACCCAAGCTCCAGCGGCAGGTGCGGGTCGCGGCTGCCGAAATAGATGCTGTTGGTATACGACCATGCCGGGTTGACCAGGGCGACTTTCATCCGGCGGCTTTCCGGCTGAACGCACGGTCAGGTTCGCCCACGCCCTGGAAGGGCAGACCACGGGCAGCGGCCAGCCAGCCGGCAAGCGTCGCCACGCCAGCCTGCCATGGTACTTCGTCGCTCAGGTTCAATGCGGCCCGTGCGGCGCGCGTGTCCGCCACAAAATAACGCTGGTCGCCGGCGCGCCAGCCGGAATAGGTGACAGGCACTTCGCGGCCCAGAAGGCGCGAGATGTAGGCCACGACTTCGCGCAGGCTGACGGCGTTGGAGGGGCCGCCGCCGAGGTTGAACGCGTGTCCGGATACAACGCCGATGTTGCGCCACGCCGATAGGTAGGCTTCGACGGCGTTTGAAACATCCAGGATGTCGCGCACCTGGCGGCCGTCGCCGTAGAGGGTAATGCCCTTGCCCTCCAGCGCCCGAATCAGGAAGTGCGCGACCCATCCCTGGTCTTCCGTGCCCATCTGGCGCTGACCATAGATGCAGCTCATGCGCAGAACCGCCGTCGGCATCCCGAAGCTGCGGGCGTAGTCCAGGACGTACTGATCCGCCGCGCCTTTCGAGCAGCCATAGGGCGTGTGGAAATCAAGCGGGCGGGACTCACTGATGCCATGCGCGCGGATGTTGCCATCCGACGGCACGTAGGCGTCGCCTTCTGTCACGAAATCCAGATCGTTGAGATCGCCATACACCTTGTTGGTCGATGCAAAGATCAGGGGCGTGCCATCGCCACGCGCCCGCAGCGCATCCAGGATGTTCACCGTGCCGCGCAGGTTGATCTCGAAATCGTCGCGGGGGTCAACCAGGCTGGTGGTAACCGCCACCTGCGCCGCCATGTGAAAGACGGCCTTGGCGTCGCATGCCGCTTCGGCAAGCCGGGCTTCGTCGCGTATATCGGCGACGACGGCCTGGATGCGGCTGCCATGGCGCTGCGTCAGCCATTGCAGGTTCGTTTCGACGCCGGGGCGGCTGAGCGCGTCATACACGCGGACATGGTGCCCTTCGGTCGCCAGCCGGTCGGCGATGTTGGAGCCTATGAAGCCAGCGCCGCCGGTCACAAGTACGGGGCGGCTGTCATCCGCCGCCGGAGGGGAAAGCGTTATCATGCCACCAATCCCCGTGCTTCCAGTTCAGCCCGCGCTTGCTCCACCCGGTCCTGAGCGGTTTGCCGTGTCAGCCAGTCCGCCAGCTCGGCAAGCCCTTCGCCGAAATCCTGCTGTGCCTCGAAGCCCAGCTTTTCGGCGGCAAGGCTGGTGTCGCAGAAGCAATGGCGAATATCGCCGGTGCGCGACTTGCCGACAATCTGCGGCGATATGTCGTTCTTGCCCATGGCCTTGGCCAGCTCGGTCGCAACCTCCGTCACCGAACGGTCGTGGCCTGAGCCGATGTTGAACACCTGTCCATCCGCCTGCGGCAGGAACAGGGCGTCGGCAAACGCGCGCGCCACATCCGACACATGCACGAAATCGCGCCGTTGCTCGCCATCCTCGAAGATCATCGGCTGCTGGCCGTTCATCAATCGCGAGGCAAAGATCGCCAGCACGCCGGTATACGGGTTCGACAACGCTTGTCCCGGACCGTAAACGTTGAACAAGCGCAGGCA
>CALMVH010000108.1:5325-18586 GCA_937873165.1 uncultured Rhodospirillales bacterium | reverse complement strand
AGGCACACGCCCTCCATCCCGTACGGCTTGGTCATGATCAGCGTCGTACGCTCCTGCACATACTTGTTCAGCGCGTAGATGGAGGCAAGATTCGGGCGCTTCCATTCAGGCGTCGCCACCGGCTGCAGGGTACGTCCCTGCGCATCCACGGGGTCCCAGCTATCCGTATCGCTGGCGCGCGAAGCCCGCTCAGCATCCTGCACCAGCGCGCCATCCGCGTTTCGATAAAGGCCTTCGCCATAGATGCTCATGGACGACGCAGTTACCACGCGGCGTACCGGCTGATCGATCAGCTTTTCGAACAGAACCGCGGTTCCTACGTCATTGGTGGAGGTGTACCGCTCGACCGCATACATCGACTGACCGACCCCGACCTCCGCGGCCAGGTGCACGACGCTATCAACTCCACCCAGCGCCTTCGCCATCGCGTCGCCGTCGCGCACGTCCGCATGGATCAGCTCGGCTTCGGCACTTAGACCAGCCGGCCGGCCAGCCGTGCCGTGTACCTGCTCTATCAGGCTGTCGAGGATCCGTACGCGATGCCCCCGCCGCAAAAGCTCGTCGGTGACGAAGCGGCCAATAAATCCGGCGCCGCCGGTAATCAGAACAGTTTCAGACATCGTTATCCCAAGGATCTACATTGACAAGGCGTCGGCATTCGGTCACCTACAGCCGATGGCCGTTATCGTCTTGCAGGCAACCGTCAGCCGGGCGGTAGCTTCATCTTCTTCTCTATTCAATAACTAGCGTATGTTGTCAACGTCCGCTTCGGGGCGCTTGCCCCCTCTTGCCCGATGACCGCGACGATCTTCCTGGTTCGCCATGCGGCGCACGCGCATGTGGGGCATACGCTGTCCGGGCGGCAACCGGGCTTGCCGCTCAGCGCCGAAGGGCAGGCGCAGGCGAGGGGGCTTGCCCGCAGGTTCGGGGCGATTGATCTCGCGGCAGTGCAGACCAGCCCTGTCGAGCGCGCCATGCAGACAGCCGCCGCAATCGCGGGCGAACGGCCCATCCAGGTAGTGGACGCCCTGACGGAGATCGATTTCGGCGAATGGACCGGCCGCAGCTTCGCCAGCCTGCAGGACGACGAGGACTGGCGGAACTGGAATGGGCATCGCGCCCGTGCGACCGCCAAAGGTGGCGAGTCGATGGCAGATGCACAGGCACGGGCGGTAAGCCATTTGCAGACGGCCGCTGCAACCTTTTCCGGCGCAAACGTGTTGATGGTCAGTCATTGCGATATAATCCGCGCCGTGATCTGCCATGTACTGGGTTTGACGCTGGACAACCTTCTGCGTTTCGAAATCGATCCGGCTTCGAACAGCGTGGTACAGGCTGGTGACTGGGGGATGCGCGTCGTGAGAGTGAATGAGGGCAGTGCGGTATGACCGAGCTTGGATCGGCCGTGAAGGCAAACCCTTCCCTCGCGCTCCAGGCGGAAATCGATGCGCTGGCGCCTTGGTTCCACAACATGGAACTGAACGGTATCTGGACCGCGCCGGATCATTTCCTGTACGACTATCCGGGACGGAAGTTCCGTAAGTTCGCCCACACCATTCCAGCAGATCTTTCGGGCCGCACGGTGCTGGATATCGGCTGCAATGCGGGCTTCTATGCCATCGAGATGCAGCGGCGCGGCGCAGCGCAGGTGGTCGGGATCGACAGCGACGAGCGTTACCTTTCACAAGCACGGCTTGCCGCCCGGGTACAGGGCATGGACCGGATCGAGTTCCGCAACATGTCGGTGTACGATGTCGGCGCGCTGGGCCAACGCTTCGACATCGTTATCTTCATGGGAGTGATGTATCACCTGCGCCACCCGCTTCTGGCGCTGGATCTTATCCGGGAGCATGTCGCTGACGACATGCTGGTCTTCCAGTCGATGCAGCGCGGGTCCCCTGACCTCATGGCCTTGGAGGGTGACTATTCGTTCGAGGAGACCGGGATCTTCGACCAGCCGGGCTTCCCCCGCATGTCGTTCGTCGAGCGTGAGTACGCCCACGATTGGACGAACTGGTGGGTTCCAAACCGTGCCTGTACCGAAGCCATGCTGCGTTCCGCCGGTTTCCGCATCGACCAGCATCCCGAAACCGAAGTCTATATCTGCCGGGCGGTAGAAACCCCCTACGCCGAGACAGCATTGCCGGCAGTTTATCCGGCCCGAAATCCCAAACAAAAGACAAAGCCATGATCGAAGCGGCCATGCTGTGGAACGAGCCGAACAACAAGTCGCACTGGGATCCCGAACTGGACGCGGACTGGTCCCTGTACGCCGATATGGTGATCCGCGCAGGCAACTCCATCGCGGCGGTCAATCCCAACATCACGCGCGTCCTGGGAGGCATGTCGCCCATCGATCCTCACTGGGTGCGCCGGATGGAGGCCCATGGAGTGTTTCCGGCAGTCGACGCTCTGGCGGTGCATGGATTTCCGCTGGACTGGAACCTGTGGTCCATTCACGAATGGCCGGCCAAGATCGCGGAAATCGAGGCGGTGGCGCAGGGTAAGCCGATCTGGGTGACGGAAGTCGGCGTTGGCTCGTTCGGGGCCGAGGAAGTACAGGTATTCGGCGTCGACCGCACGGCCGAGCTTCTGGTTGGCCGCGTGCCCCGCGTGTTCTGGTACAGCCTGTTCGACCTGCCCACGAGCTGGGGGGCGACCACCCGGCACCGCGAGGCCGAGGGTTCAAGCTATTACCGGCATTTCTACATGGGGCTTATCCGCGAAGATGGCACACCCAAGCCGTCGCTCGACCATTACGCCCGCTATGCGGACGGGATGGGTCTCGTTCAGTGGTTTCATTACAACGATCCTCGGCTGGCCGACGCCGTGCAATGGTTGAAGCGCCTGGGCGTACGCCATGTACGTACCGGGCTCTCCTGGGCCGACGTGTTCCAGCCGGACGGCATTGGCTGGTTCGACCGGCAGATGGAAGCACTGGCCGATTTCAACGTGACAGTGACTTTCTGCTTTACGCCCGAGCATGAGGGCCTTGCCCCACACCATACCAGCCCGCCGCGCGACCCGCAGGCCTTTGCCGAGTTCTGCGCGTGGATGATCGACCGCTACGCGCCCGCAAAGACGAATATCAGCCCCGAACGTGCCCTAACCTAGGATTTCTGCATGCCTCAGCCGTCTTCCCCCGAACGCAGTATCTCCGTTGCCATTGTGGGACTTGGGAACTGTGCCAGTTCCCTGGTCCAGGGCGTGAACTACTACCGCCATGGCGCCAACCAGCGGACGGGGCTGATGCACTGGGACCTGGCGGGCTACACGCCCGGCGATATCCGGATCGTCGCGGCATGGGATGTGGACTCCCGCAAGGTAGGACGCGACATTGCCGAGGCTATTTTCGCGCCGCCGAACTGCACGGCGAAGTTCTGCGAATCCGTGGAAACGACCGGCGTGCCGGTCCGCATGGGCGTGGTGTTGGACGGGGTATCGCCTCACATGGCGGAGTATCCGGACGACCGCACCTTCAAGGTGGCGGATGCGCCGCAGCCCACGAAAGCGGACGTCGTGCAGGTTCTGCGCAGTTCCGGCGCAGACGTGCTGATGAACTACCTGCCCGTGGGCAGCCAGGCCGCGACGGAGTTCTATGCCGAGTGTGCGTTGGAAGCAGGCGTTGCATTTGTCAACAACATCCCCGTTTTCATCGCCAGCGATGAAGCCTGGGCACAGCGTTTCCGTGTGGCGGGCGTGCCGATCATCGGCGACGATATCAAGGCGCAGCTGGGCGCCACGATTGTCCACCGCACGCTGACCGACCTGTTTCACAAGCGGGGCGTGAAGCTGGAGCGCACCTATCAGCTGAACACCGGGGGCAACACCGATTTTCTGAACATGACCAACAAGGCGCGTCTTGCTTCCAAGAAGATATCGAAGACCGAGGCCGTGCAATCGGTGGCCGAGGAGCGGCTGGAGGACGAGAATATCCACATCGGTCCGTCCGACTATGTCGCCTGGCAGAACGACAACAAGGTGTGTTTCCTTCGCATGGAGGGATCGATGTTCGGCGGTGTTCCGATGAACCTGGAACTGCGCTTGTCTGTGGAGGACAGCCCGAACTCCGCCGGTGTTGCGATCGACATGATCCGGTGCGCCAAGGTCGCCATGGACCGGGGCCTGGCCGGTCCGATCTATCCGGCCGCGGCCGTCTTCTGCAAGCATCCGCCCGTCCAGATGACCGACGACAAGGCGCATGCCGCCCTGGAGGCGTTCATCGAAGGCGCGGATCCGACCAACCAGGCGGTAGCCTGACGGTTCGGGCGACGGCACTCCGGTGACCGAAACTCTTCCGGTTCTGCTGGACGGCAAGGCGGCAGGCACGGTTCTGCGCGATCACGAGGGCCGGCTGGAATTCCGCTATCTGTCGTCATGGCAGGACGATCCGTTGGCCTATCCGCTGTCGGTATCCATGCCGCTCTCGAGGGAGCTTCATGGTCCGGAGGTCATCCAGCCATGGCTGTGGAACCTCTTGCCGGACAGCCGCGAGATTGTTGGAGGCTGGGCGAGCCATTTCCACCTGCCGCCGCAGGATGTCTTTGCAACCCTGGCCAGCGTCGGCGCCGACTGCGCCGGCGCTGTCTGCTTTGGTGAACACCCATTCCAGAGTGCCGGCTACCAGGGCGTGCGCTGGCTGACCGATGCGGATGTCGCCGCCCGCTTGCGCCACATGCAGGGTGATCCGTCCGCCTGGCGCGAGGATGGGGACCCCTCGCAGGCGACGTTGGCGGGAGCGCACCCGAAACTATCCCTGTTCTTCGATGGAACGCGCTGGGGCGTGCCGCCCGATGGCCTGCCGACCACCCATATTCTAAAGCTTGAGACCCATGCCGACGAGGAAGAAAACGAGCATGCCCGCCTGGATCAGGCACGGGCGCTCGGGATGAAAACCGCCCGTTCCCGGATCGTGTATTTCGAGGATCAGCTGGCTTTGGCGGTCGAACGGTTCGACAGGGTACGGGAAGGCTCCGGCCCCTGGAAGCGCGTTCACATGGAGGACATGTGTCAGGCGCTGGGCCGCTGGGCTTACCAAAAGTACGAACGCGACGGCGGTCCGGGTGTGCGCGAGATCGCGGAACTTATACGTTGTGTTTCAAGCTGCCCGGAACAGGACGTCGACCGCTTTGTCGATGGCGTTATTTTCAACTGGCTGATCGGCAACACCGACGCGCATGCCAAGAACTATTCTCTATTGATCGGTCCCGGCAACAGCGTGCGTCTGGCCCCGCTCTACGACCTGACTACCATCCCAATGCCGGTTGGAACCGCCCGCGCCGACATGAGGCTGTCCATGGCGATCGGCGGCGAAACCCGGTTGGGTGCCATAGGTGAAGCCCATTGGCGCAGGATGGCAGGCGAGGCGGGACTCGAGGCCGGCGCCGTACAAGCGCGGGTCGCCGACCTGACCAGCCGTCTCAAAGCCCTTCAGGGCCAATCGGGCAGCTGCGAACCGGCTGGATAGGCAATCGGCTTTTCCCGGCTTGCCGGAAGGCGTTATAAAACCCCATGGCTTTTCCCCCGCAGTTCCTTGACGAGATCCGCGCGCGCGTGCCGCTGTCGGGGCTGGTCGGGCGCAAGATGAAGCTGCAGCGGGCCGGGCGCGAGTGGAAAACGCCCTGTCCGTTCCACAAGGAAAAGACGCCCAGCTTCTACGTCAATGACCAGAAGGGCTTCTTCCATTGCTTCGGCTGCGGGGCGCATGGCGACGCGGTCGGGTTTGTGATGCGCCACGACAACCTGTCGTTTCTGGAAGCGGTGGAGGCGCTGGCCTTGGAAGCCGGGCTGGAGGTTCCAAAGCCGACCGAGCAGGAGCGGCAACGATACGAGGCGCAGAAGACCCAGCATGAAATCCTTGAAACCGCGGCATCGTGGTTCGCGGAAGAATTGCGCAAGCCGCCAGGACGGCCGGCCCTGGAATACCTGTACGGGCGCGGGCTGGACGATGCCGCCATCGACAGCTTCCGGCTTGGCTACGCGCCAGCCGATGCACAGGCGCTGCGTACCGCGATGCTGGACAAGGGCGCGCAGGAGCCGGACCTGATCGATCTGGGATTGTTGCGGCGGTCCGAGGACAACAAGCGCGTTTACTCGTTTTTTCGAGACCGGATCATGTTTCCCGTGGCGGATCGGCGGGGCCGTCCAATCGCCTTCGGCGCGCGGCGCATGGGCGAGGAAGGGCCGAAATACATAAACTCGCCCGAGCATGCGCTTTTCCACAAGGGCGAAACGCTGTATGGCCTGCCCCGCGCGCGCCTGGCGGCGGCAGAAGGTAGGCCGGTGATCGTGGCCGAGGGCTACATGGACGTGATCGCGCTGAACCGTGCTGGGTTCACCGGCGCGGTGGCCCCCATGGGCACGGCCTTGACCGAGGCGCAGATCGAGGAACTGTGGCGCTTGATCCCGTCGGGCGTTCGCGCGCCGATCCTGTGCTTGGACGGCGACAAGGCCGGGCAACAGGCCGCGGAACGCGCGGTCGAGCGCGTGCTGCCGATCCTGAAGCCCGATCACACCCTGAAGATCGCCTTCATGCCGCAGGGGGACGACCCGGACTCGCTGGTGAAGACAAACGGCGCCGAGGCCATGGCAAAGGTGCTGGATGAGACGATCCCCCTGGCGGACATGCTGTGGCGCTCGACCAACGCCGCTCATCCCGGCAAAAGCCCCGAGGAGCAGGCAGGTCTGAAGATGGATCTGATGGGGCGGGTCGAGCGGATCGGCAGCCGCAGCGTACGCGAACTGTATGCGCGCGACATGCAGCGGCGATTGCGCGAGGCGAGCTACGCCGCCTGGCAAAAGCCTGTCTGGACGCCAGCTGGCAAGGGCAAGGCAAAGGCGGCGGAAAACAAGCCTGCGCGCCGCCCGCCAAAGCCCGAACTGACGCGCTTCAAGGCGCTGATGGCGGTGATGATGAACCGGCCCGAACTGGGCGCGGATTTCCTTCATGAATTCTCGTTGCTGGCGGAAGGCAGCGATATCCCCAGGGCTTTGGCCGACCTGCATGGCGCCATGCTGCATTTCTTCCACACGCAGGTCGATTTCGAAGATAATGAATTGCATTTGCGGCTGCATGACGAGGGGCATTCGGCGGCCTTGGAGATGCTGCGGCAGAAGGGCACCGCGCGGGGGCGCCGGCCGCCGGGCCCCGCGAGCAGGTCAAGGGCAACTGGATCAGGGTGTTCCCGCTGGCCAACGCCACGATCGTGCAGTAAGAAATCAGGGAAGCGGCCCTGGAGGTCGGAAGCGCATGGGAGGAGTCGGCGTGGACGCGCATGGTGGCGCTGCATGCCGAACATCAAAAGCTGGTTGCCCTAGCCGACGATCCCGATTGATCTATTTTGGATCGGAGCGACCGAGACTCTAAGTTATTTACCTGTTAACGGTCTCCCGCTAGAACGAATTTTCAAGCGAAACGGTTTGCGGGTCAAGCGTTCTCCATACCCCCGCGCGAGGTCTTATACGCATGGCGACCAAGGTAAAAAGCGACAAGGCGGCACCCCGCGACGAGTCTGCCGATACTGCCATATCGGACAACTCGCTGGCGGTTACGATCAAGCGCATGATCGCGCGCGGCAAGGAACGCGGCTACATTACGTATGACGAGCTGAACGCCGCCCTGCCGCCTGACGATTACACCTCGGAACAGATCGAGGACGTGATGTCTAGCCTGTCGGAGATGGGCATCAGCGTGGTCGAGTCGGAGGAATCGGAGGATGATCCCGCCGAGAAGGAAGTTGTAGCCGAGACAGAGGACGAGGACGAGGCGCGCGGCAACATCGACGACGATGTGGGCCGCACCGACGACCCCGTGCGCATGTACCTGCGCGAGATGGGGCAGGTGGAACTGCTGTCGCGCGAGGGCGAGATCGCGATTGCAAAGCGTATCGAGGCCGGCCAGGAAATGATGATCGGCGGCATCTGCGAAAGCCCGTTGACGATACAGGCATTGCTGGGCTGGCATCAGGCGCTGATCGAGGAACGGATTCAGTTGCGCGAGATCATCGATCTGGACGCGACCTATGGCGGCGGTCCCGACGAGGCGGGCGCGCCGCCGGGCGGCGCCATCCCCGGTGGGGAGTTGCCCATGGGTGGCGACGCGGCGGAGGATGCGGCTGAAAAGCCGGAGCCCGAAGCGGAAGAAGGCGATGGCGGCGACAGCGCGGCGGGCACTGCTGGCGGCATGATGGATTTCGATGACGAGGGCGAGGAAAACATCTCGCTGTCGGCCATGGAGGCCTCGCTTCGTCCGCAGGTTCTCGAAGTGTTCGAGAACATCCGCGACACTTACCAGAAGCTGGCGAAGCTGCAGGAACAACGCCTGGAAGCCGCGCAGCAGAACCGGAAGATCACCCCGGCCGCCGACAAGAAGTACGAGGCAGTCAAGCTGGAGATGGTCAAGTTGATGGAAGGCGTGCGCCTTCACAACAACAAGATCGAACAGCTGGTGCAGCAATTATACACGATGAACCGCAAGCTGGTGGCGCTGGAGGGCAAGCTGCTGCGCGGCGCCCTGGAGTCGGGCATCAAGCGCGAGGACTTCCTGAACCGGTACTACGGATCGGAAATCGATCCCAACTGGCTGGAACGCATGTGCCTGTTGCCGGGCGCGGGATGGAAGCGCTTCACCACCAAGCGCACCGAGGAGATCATCGAGATCCGAACCCAGATCGCGCTGGTTCCCGACGAGTCGGGGCTGCCGCTGGCGGAGTTCCGGCGCATTGTATCGACGGTGCAGCGCGGCGAAAAGGAAGCCGCCAAGGCGAAGAAGGAAATGGTCGAGGCCAATCTGCGCCTCGTAATTTCCATCGCCAAGAAGTATACCAACCGCGGCCTGCAGTTCCTGGATCTGATCCAGGAGGGCAACATCGGCCTGATGAAGGCGGTGGACAAGTTCGAGTACCGCCGCGGTTACAAGTTCTCGACCTATGCCACGTGGTGGATCCGCCAGGCGATCACGCGATCAATCGCCGACCAGGCGCGCACGATCCGCATCCCCGTGCACATGATCGAAACCATCAACAAGCTGGTGCGTACCAGCCGCCAGATGCTGCACGAGATCGGACGCGAGCCGACGCCGGAGGAACTGGCGGAGCGGCTGGTGATGCCATTGGAAAAAGTGCGCAAGGTCCTGAAGATCGCGAAGGAACCGATCAGCCTCGAAACCCCGATCGGCGACGAGGAAGACAGCCACCTCGGCGATTTCATCGAGGACAAGAACGCCGTGATACCGCTGGATGCCGCGATCCAGGCGAACCTGCGCGAAACCACCACCCGGGTCCTGTCGTCGCTGACGCCGCGCGAGGAGCGGGTGCTGCGCATGCGCTTCGGCATCGGCATGAACACCGACCATACGCTGGAGGAAGTGGGCCAGCAGTTCAAGGTTACCCGCGAACGTATCCGCCAGATCGAAGCCAAGGCCCTGCGAAAGCTGAAACACCCCTCGCGGTCACGCAAGCTGCGGAGCTTTCTGGACGATCGGTAAGACTTCTGTCCAGGCGTATTCATGCCGTCCTCCGAAGGCGAGTTATTTGCGAGAACACTCGGTTCGGAATGGCGGAACCTGCACCCTGATATTCGGCAACGTTTTGGCAGGCGGCCGTATATCGGAAAGCCGTTATCCTACACCGGTACTCTCGACGAACTGGGCTGTTCGCGTATAGGACGGGTGATCGGCTGGCTTGCTCAGCCGTTTCTGCACGGCGCTCTCATTCCCATTTGTGACCAGGGTGTTCCTGTCGACATCCAGGTCTGCACATGTCCCTCTTCACCCCGTCTTTACAAGAAGCGCATCTACCGGCTGAACGGTCGTCATGCCGTCCGCTTCACGTCTTACATGCTGGAAGGCAAGAAGGGCGAGATTTTGGAATATGTCGGGTTTGGACTAGGCATGAAGCTGCGGCTGCATGTCGAGGGCGGTAACCTTCATTTTACGAGTGACGGTTACTTCTGGAACATGAAATTGTTTCGCATGCCTATTCCATCGATCCTGACGCCAGGCACTACCTTCTTGTCTCATCGTAACGAAGACCCGTCCCGGTTTTCGATCCGTATCGAGATACGGCATTGCCTGTTCGGAAGGACATTCTGGCAGGCGGGAGTTTTTCAGGAAATATGACCAGAGGCCGCCATGGATAGTCATCGCATAGCCTTGATCCTGATGGCCATTCAGGGCTGTCTCGGCGCTTTTGACACGGTCTATCATCACGAATTGACCGAAGCGCTGCCGCGGCGCGGCACAGCGCGGCTTGAACTGCGTATTCATGCAATTCGTGCCGCGATTTACAGCCTGTTGTTCATCGGTCTTTCTTCATGGGATTGGGATGGGGCGTGGTCTGTCGTGCTGGTTGCGGCGTTTACCATCGAGATCGGCCTCACCTTATGGGATTTTGTGATCGAAGACCGAACCCGATTGCTGCCCGCTACTGAACGTGTCACCCATACCGTGCTTGCCATCAACGGTGGAGCTTTCATAGCGTTGCTGGTCATGAATTGCGCTGTTTGGATTACAAGGCCCACTGGACTGCACTGGAGTCCACAAGGATATATTGGCCTGTTCCTCGCGTTGTGCGGTATCGGCGTAGGGTTGTCTTCCCTCCGCGATTTGCTTGCGTCTTTTTCCCTGCATCGCAAACACCTGCAAGGCAAGACACCCATCGCGTTTGATTTTGGGCCCAAGGGGCAACAATTTTTAGTGACGGGCGCGACTGGCTTCATCGGTACCAAGCTCGTGCAAAGTTTGCTTTCCCAAGGCCATCGCGTCGATATTGTAACCCGATCGCCTCGCCATGCGGCATGGCATTTCGATGGACGCGTGCGCTGTTATGCTGGCATCGAGGATGTTCCTCCAGAGGCGTCCTTCGACGTTGTAATCAACTTAGCGGGTGCGCGTATCTTGGGGGTGCGCTGGACAACCCGGCGGCGGAATGTACTGGTGCAAAGCCGTATTGATACAACGCGGCGACTCGTTGCCTGGCTGGAACATTGCGTCACCAAACCCAGGGTTTTGATTTCAGCGTCCGCTATCGGATATTATGGAATACAAACGCTGGGTGACGAAACATCTTTAGATGAAGAGATGCCCGCGCAACCCATCTTCATGTCGGACTTATGTCGTACATGGGAAGAGGCAGCCTGCCAAGTCACCCGCGCAGGGATACCGGCGGTAGTGATCCGTTTAGGCCTGGTACTCGGGCAGGGCGGCGCATTGCCCATGATGCTGTTGCCAGTGAGGCTGGGCGGCATTGGACGGGTTGGCTCGGGTCAGCAGTGGATTTCCTGGATACACATCGATGATGTGATCGGGGCAATCGCTCATGTAAGTCGTCGGCATGGTGCCGCGCGAACCGTGTACAACTTGACTGCGCCTCAGGCGGTCAGGCAGCTTGACTTCAATCGGACCGCGGCCGAAGTCTTGCATCGCCCTACTCTTATATCGATCCCGGGATGGCTGATGCGATTGCTGCTTGGACACCAAGCAGACCTTCTCCTGGAAGGACAGCGTGTTTCGCCTGGACGGCTGACGCGGGAAGGGTTTTCTTTCTACTATCCGGACTTGTTACAAGCCTTGGTGAATCTGGCCTGATATCGCCGCGTACCTGGTTGATGCTGCTTAAGCTGTTTATTTCACTTCAATTACTATAAATTCTCCTTTGACCTTCGAATTGAAGGAACAAGATAATCGTTTTGTCTTTATTGTAATATCCTGAAAGGAAATCATGACTTCGCGACCGGCCGCCTTTAAGACAATGATGCCAGACTGGCTGGTTCTTTCGATACGATACCGGCGCCGGTTTCGGCGGTTTCCGAACTTCTTGCGGCCCAGGACATTCAACGAAAAGATTATTCGAAGAATCATTCTGAGCCGCGATACGCGGCTGGCGCTGTTTGCCGATAAGTACAAGATCCGCGATTACGTAGCCGTCCGCCTGGGTCCAGCCGTTTTGCCCACCCTCTTGTACGTCACGACCAAGCCTTCTTCAATACCGTTCGCCGACCTCCCGGATCGGTTTGTAGTCAAGCCCTCCCATGGATCGGGATGGGTGCAGATCGTGGCCGACAAGGGGAAACTGGACGAGCATGCCCTGGTTCAGACCTGCGAACGGTGGTTGGCGCTGAATTACTACGACGTGACCAAGGAACGGGCTTATCGCGAGCTCGAGCCCCGGATCATGATCGAGGAACTGATCGACGACGGCACAGGCCTGGCGCCAGCCGACTATAAATTCCACGTTTTCAATGGCCGCGTCGAACTGATCCTGCTCATCATGGGAAGGCTTTCGAACAAGTCGCATTCCTTTCTCGACCGGTCCTGGCAGCTGGTCGACGTGTCGGTCCAGTCGATTCCGAAGATGCTCACGCAACCGCCGCCGCCGCCGCATCTGGCGGAAATGATCAAGGCTGCCGAGTTACTGGGGCGCGACATCGATTTCGTCCGCGTCGATTTCTACGATACGGCAGACCGTTTCGTATTTGGCGAAATGACATCTACGCCCGGCAGCGGCATGGACCCCTTTGTGCCGGACTCCTTCGATATATCGTTGGGGAAGTTTTGGAGACCGATGCCCGTTAGCTGGGAAGAGGGCGTTCCGGCCGTTCAGGGTAACGAAGCGGTTAGTTAACCGCGCTTGAGGCTTTTTCGCTTGCTTGCGCGGCCTGTTGTTGCAAACGACGGCGGTAGAGCTGGGCGAAATCGATCGGGTTCAGGTTCAGCGCAGGGTGGCCGCCATCCCGGGTCAGGTTCGAAATGATCATGCGCGCAAACGGAAACAGCAGCTTTGGACCTTCGATGAACAGCAAGGGTTCGATCTGGTCGGCTTCCCAGCCTTTCAGGGTGAACAGCCCGGCATAGGTCAGTTCGACGATAAATCCGGTCACGCCGTCGCGCTTCGTTTCGACATGGATTTGCAGGGACACTTCATAGGAATCTTCGGCAATCACTTGTACGTCGACCCCCAGGTCGATGCTGACATCCGGCTGCTGACCGCTCGCCTGCATCATGCGCAGAATATTCGCGTTTTCGAACGACAGATCTTTTACGAACTGCCCATTCACAATCAGCTGGGCCTGTCCGCCAGGTGCGGTTGCCCCCTGATCGCCGACCACCGGGTTGCCGGCGCCCGTGGCGGTTGGTGTCGTTGTTTCGATCGCAGGCGCGCCCGAAGCTTTCGGGCTGGGCTTCTTGTCGGTCGTCTTGGCCATGTTGTTGTCTCGGAAAGTGGAAGGGTGCGGTTTACGCTGCATCCGTGAAGATTGTCTAAAG
>CALMVH010000108.1:0-5315 GCA_937873165.1 uncultured Rhodospirillales bacterium | reverse complement strand
TTCACAAGCAGTTCGGCGATCTGCACCGCGTTCAGCGCCGCGCCTTTCCGGATGTTGTCCCCGACACACCAGAACGAGAGGCCGTTCTCGACGGTGAAATCCTCGCGTATCCGGCTTACGAACACATTGTCCTCGCCGGCGACCTCGACCGGCGTGACATAGCCTTCTTCCTGTCGGTGATCGACCACCGAAACACCCGGTGCCCGGCGAAGCGCGGTGCGGGCTTCGTCCGCCGTGATCGGCCGCTCGAACTCCACGTTGACCGCTTCGGCGTGGCCGATGAACACAGGTACGCGCACGCAGGTCGCGGTAACCCTGATCTTCGGGTCGAGGATTTTCTTTGTCTCGACCATCATTTTCCATTCCTCCTTGGTTGATCCATCTTCCATGAAGACATCGATCTGGGGAATGACGTTGAAAGCGATCTGTTTTGGAAACTGCTCCTTCGTCACCGCATCGTTCACGAAGATGCCGCGCGTTTGCGTGAACAGCTCGTCCATGGCATCCTTGCCGGCGCCCGAGACCGATTGGTATGTGGAAACCACGACCCGTTTGACACCGGCCAAATCGTGTAGCGGCTTCAACGCCACGACCATCTGGATGGTCGAGCAGTTCGGGTTGGCGATGATGCCGCGCTTGGTATAGCCGGCGATTGCATCGGGATTGACTTCCGGCACTACCAGCGGCACGTCGGGATCCATGCGAAACTGCGAAGTGTTATCGATGACGATGGCGCCTGCCGCGGCGGCGCGGGGCGCGAATTCAGCCGAGATCCTGGCTCCCGGCGACGACAGGACGATGTCGGTGCCCTTGAAGTCGAACGTCGCGAGGTCCTGCGATTTCACCACATCGTCTTCGCCGAACGAAATCTCGGTCCCAATCGATCGGGACGAGGCGAGGGCGACTACGTTCTTGACGGGAAATTCACGCTCTGCCAGCACCTGCAACAACTCGCGGCCGACATTGCCGGTCGCGCCTACAACGGCAACACTATAGGGCACTTAACCTGCTTTCAGGGTCATGGATGAGGATTGAAACGGCGTACCGCACTTTGCACCGGCCGAAATCCATGAGGCGGCAGTGTCGGCTGGCGGATAATCCCGGAAAGGCCCCGGGCTGGTGCAACAACTGGCTTGGCCGGTTCCGCAAGCATGCGGGTGACGCCCCTGTCCTGCTGGCTTGCAAACTGGTCCAAGATTTCGGACGGATGTCTGACCGGGGAATTGGGAAGGCCCGCGATCGCCATGGCAGCCGGTACGATGTACCGCTCGTCCAGGGCTGACCGTTTTCGGATGGCAGAGCTCAGCTCACCACGGATGGCCGCGACTTCGGGGGTTGGAGCACGCTGCGAGGTTCTGAAAACGGATAGCCCATCCATCGACTTTCGCATGTAGCTAACGACCGACTGCTTGGTCGATCCTTTGCTATCCTTGTCCGTGGCTTTCAAATGCCGGTCGTATGCGCTGATCGCGTCGAACGTGGCCATGCGATTTGCTGTAGCCTGCAGCTCCGATTGCGACCGGTCGGACATGCTGCCAACAGCATCCAGGACATGATCGCGGCCGTTTGGCCCGGTCGCCGTGACATGCTGGTGCAACGTTCCGGCCAGTTCTAACAACACCTTATCGTCGTCCTGAACTCGTTGCTTGACGGCGTTCTTCCAGATGGACAGCGGCGTTCCCGTTATCGGGATTACCGGCGCGACCGTGTTTTCCAGGCGAGCGGACGGCCTCTCCGAAAGAGTCCTGAGGGCGCCCACCACAACAGCCTGCAAGCCCAGGGTTCCCGTGGCCGGAACGCCCTGACGCGGCTTTACGACATTGGACGCTCTTCTGGAGTCAAGTCCACCTACGGCGGCGCGCATGTGCGTAATGGCAAGCCGCTCATCGTCCGCGTTCGCGCCGCGAACAAACCGGCCGTAAGCCTTCAGGGCCTTCCTCGCATGATCGAAAGTGTTTTCGAAACCGGGCTTTGTTTTGTCGCTCAGCGACTCAAAAACAAGAGCGACGTTGTTCATGCCCGCCTGTTTGCCGGCTGTTTGAACGTGCCCGTACATCTGGGCAACGACACCCAGCACTACCTGATCATTCTTAACGGAAGAGGCCTCTTGCATACTGGTCTCCTGAAGGTATTGGCGAAAGGGTATTATAGAATTTTACGCAACGTCAATGGGTTCGTATGCTCCCTATTGAACCCGGCATTGCGCCGCCGCATCTTGCGCGCATGCGAACCGTCACCGACCTTGCCACTTTGTCCGATAACGACCGTGGTTGCGTCGTGGCCTTGGGTAACTTCGATGGCGTCCACAAGGGGCATGCGGGCCTGCTGGCCGAAGCACGTAACCTGGCGGCAGGTCGAGACGCCCGGCTGGCGGTACTGACCTTCGAACCGCATCCGCGCCAGTTGTTCAGGCCCGGGGATCCGCCGTTCCGGCTTACGTCGGCCGAGCGCCGCGCGGCCTTGCTGGCGGATCACGGCGTCGAGATCCTGTACCAGATTCCCTTCACGCCGGCCTTTGCCGCCCTCGACGCGCAGGCGTTCGAGCAGACGATTCTCCACGACCGCCTTGCCGCGGTTGGGGTCGTGACCGGAGGGAATTTTCGCTACGGCACAGGCAGGGGCGGAAACATCGAGCGCTTGGCCGCGTTCGGCGCCGCGAACGCCATGCCGGTGGTAAAGGCGCACACCATCCGCGACGGACGGGGCGAGCCGTATTCCTCGTCGCGCGTACGCCAGGCGCTCCTGGATGCAAGGCCCGATCACGCCGCCGATGTGCTGGGCCGCTACTGGGACATCGCGTTCACCGTGGAACATGGCGACAAGCGTGGGCGGCAGATCGGGTTTCCCACGGCCAACGGGCGCTTCGGCCCGGTGCTGACCCCGGCCTATGGCATCTATGCCATACGGGCGTGGCTGGCCGACGAGCCGCAGCCCATCGACGGTGTCGCGAGCGTCGGCATCCGCCCGATGTGGCAAACGACGATTCCAACGATTGAGGCTCACCTCTTCGACTTCGACCGCGAGATCTACGGCGAAACGCTGCGCGTCGAGATGATAAGCTACCTGCGTCCGGAGGCGAAGTTCGAGGGCGTCGAGGCGCTGATCCAGCAGATCGGGCTCGACTGTGGCGAGGCCCGCTTCGCCCTGGCTGCGGCTACTGATGCTGCCATGGTCATGGAAACACCGCCGGATAGGGGTTAGACAGCTACGATGGTTCTTGCTTCCCCACAACCGGCCCGCGCCGATACGCTGGACCTTGCGCGGCAGGTGATCGATATCGAGATCGCCGGCCTTTCGGCCCTGCGCGACACGCTTGATGCTTCGTTCGCGGCTGCCATCGACCTGCTGCTGTCGCTGAGGGGGCGGCTGATCGTGACCGGCATGGGCAAAAGCGGGCACGTCGCGCGCAAGATCGCCGCGACTTTTGCCAGCACCGGCACGCCTGCCCAATTCGTGCATCCGGGGGAGGCCAGCCACGGCGACCTTGGCATGATCACGCCGAACGATGCCGTGCTGGCCTTGTCCAATTTCGGCGAAACCGTCGAGATGGCTGACCTGATCGCCTATACCCGCCGCTTCGGCATCAAGCTAATGGCGGCGACTTCGGTGAAAACGAGCACGCTGGCCCGCGCGGCCGACATCGTGTTGCGCTTGCCTCCCGCGGTCGAGGCGTGCCGGGTTACCTCCGCGCCCACGACCTCCACGACCATCATGCTAGCGCTGGGCGACGCGCTGGCGGTGACGCTGCTGGAAAAGCGCGGCTTCGGCCCCGACGATTTCCGCACCTTCCATCCTGGCGGCACGCTGGGCAAGGGGCTGCTGCGCGTCTCAGCCATCATGCACACCGAAAACCTGCCGCTGGTGGCGCTGGACGCGCCGGTGAACGAGGTGATCCTGGAAATGACCGCCGCGCGGTTCGGTTGCGCCGGAGTGCTGGACTCGTCCGGCGGTCTGGCGGGCATCGTGACCGACGGCGACCTGCGCCGACACCTGTCAGCGGACATACTGGGGCTTACCGCCTGCCAGATCATGACCGCCAATCCGCAGACGCTTTCACCCGATGCCTTGGCCGCCGAGGCGCTGCGCACCATGAACGATCCCGCCCGGCAGATATCGGTTCTGTTCATCGTGGAAGGCGGCAAGCCCGTCGGCATCCTGCACGTCCACGATCTGCTGCAAGCGGGGGTGATGTGAGCATGAAGACGCCACGGTGGACTAAACGTTACCGCTTTGTGTTCTCTGCCCTTACCTTGATCGTATGGGCAGCGGCCCCGGCGGTGAAGGCTGCTGAAGCGGACTGGCTGTCGAAGGACGAAGTCGCCGCTCTCATTGCTAAGTTGCCGCCGTCGCCGGAACCGGGCAGCACACGGGATTTAGCCGATCTTGAGTTAGAGATTTACATGCAGGAACACCGTACCCACGACCGGAGCGCGCAGGCCGTGGTGGACTCAGGGTACTCGACGGCGCTTGCCGTGAAAGACATCGATCCCCGCATCACCCCGGACAGGAACCCTGCTTTCTTCCGCTTCTTCGCGCGGCTGCATCGCGAAGCCAATCTGGTCGACGGAGAGGCCAAGGATGTGTGGAAACGGCCGCGACCCTTCGAAGGCCATCCCGACGTTGTGCATCCCTTGTTCACTGCCAAGGGGTACAGCTATCCCAGTGGCCACGCCACTATGGCTCTGTGCGACGCCGTGATCCTCAACCAGCTGTTTCCAAGCAAGTCAGCTCTGATACTGACTAACGCCAAGCGCATTGCGCAAAGCCGGGTTATTGCTGGTGTGCATTACGAGAGCGACGTGGACGAAGGAGAGGGTCTCGGGATGGATATAGCCGGAGACCTGTTAAACAAGCCGCAGTTCCTAGCCGAGTTGAGTGATTTGAAAACGGAAGTCCAGGCTCAGGAACCTCCCAGCGGAAAACAAAACCGGTAAACCACTGTTTGAGTTGGCACTCACCAGCAGTGGTTACGTGCCTTTCGCCAGCCGATCGAACGCCTGTAAATTCGCCAGCAGCTCCGGCATGTCCTTTAAATGCATCATCGTCGGGCCATCCGATGGCGCGTGGTCGGGGTCCTGGTGGGTTTCGATGAAGACGGCGGCGACACCGACCGCCAGCGCGGCGCGGGCGAGGATCGGCACGAACTCGCGCTGACCGCCGGTGGAGCTGCCCTGGCCGCCGGGCTGCTGCACCGAATGCGTGGCGTCGAACACCACCGGGTAACCCGTCGCCGCCATGACCGGCAGGCTGCGCATGGCGCTGACCAGCGTGTTATAGCCGAAGGTGGCGCCGCGCTCCGTCAACAGCAGATTGTC
>CALMVH010000107.1 GCA_937873165.1 uncultured Rhodospirillales bacterium | reverse complement strand
CCCCTTCAACCGTTCAGTCGATCATGCAGACTTTCAGGGAAGCAACGCCTGATCCTATTCAGTCCGGGAATCGGCAGCCGTGCCGTGCACCTGGTAGAGCCGCGCGTTCTTGATGTGACCGGCCTCGCCTTCGATCAGGCCGTGTTCTTGTAGCCACGGGCTTAGCACATCATTCGTTCCGGGAACCGTCAGCAGATAGAAATGCGGCGTTTGCGCGAGGAAACTTGCGGCATCGACGACGTTGAGGTCTGGGCGGATCGTATGCCAGCGATCGACGAGGTTCTCGTTTGTGGGATCGGGCGTAGACACGCCATTCGGACGGTTCACATAGAAAATGCGTTGTTTCAACCCGTTCGGAGCCGCTTCGGCAATCTGGAAGTATTGCAGCCCGTCGCCGATCACGATGGGCCAGTTTTCGGCAACCCGTTCGGGTGGCGGGACAAAGTCCGGCAGACGGGTCTGGAAACGAGTGAGAGCGATGGCAGATGCGGCCACGAGCACAGGGAAGATTGCCAGCCGCCAGCCAGGTACGCGCGACAATACCAGCGCTACAGCTCCGGCAATGCCAATGGCCCCGCCCAGACAATAGCGAATGTTGAACGTGCCCGTGATCAGGAAGGCAAAGGCAAAAACGATAAGGGGCAGCGCCATGCTGCAGGCCAGAATGATGAGCAGGGCACCGCCGCCTGTGTAGGCGTTGTTGCGCCCGCCCGCTATCCGGCGCAACCGGGGCACAAGGCAGACTAGCGCCAGGCTGGCCAGGGTAATCGGAACCAGCTTCTGCCCGGTTGGATGACGAAGGCTGAGTTCCCCGTAGCTTTCCATAAGCCGGGCCCGGATCGGCCTTGCATAGTAGAGTAACGATATCGTGTCGGCCTTGTTGGAGGCAACGAAGACGGACATGAGCGGCAGCCAGAGGAATGTCGCGAGTCCTGCAATCAGAAGGCTGCCCCACACCGGCAAGCGGACTTGGCGGCGGCGTACTGTCCACGCCAACTCCATCAAGCCGAAGCAGGGGATGAACAGCGTTGCATAGAAATGGAGCGAAAAAGCCGCGATCAGCAGCAGGCAAAACAATCCGGTTCGCGCCAAACTGTCGCCCCGTTTATTGAAGTCGCGCCACAACACCGCTGCTAATGCGAAGCACAATGTGACGAGCGCGTAAGGACGGATCTGGATGGCGAACTCGGACACAAGGCCAAGCAGCAGAAACGCCATGCCGAACGCTGCGACCTCCAGCCCCGCCACGGGACGCAGGAGGACGAACAGACATACCCCGGTTCCCATGGTTGCGAGGATAGCCGGCAATCGCATCACAACGTAACTGTCGCCAGCCACGCCGACAAGATAATGCAGCAGCAGATTATAGGTTGGCGGGCAGGACTCGGACCCGTGGAAGTGCGCCGAAACAACGTCGCTTCCCGTAGGCAGACGAATGGCCCAGGCGCTCAGAACCTCGTCCATCCACAAGGGTTTCAGCATTGCGGCGCGGACTGCCCCAGCTAGAAAGGCCAGCAGCAGAGTTCCCATCAATATGTAAATGTAGCGGGTACGTGCGATTTCGATCGGCGCAAGACCGCTTGCTGTAGCCGGCTTAAGCGGCAATCCCGAGGAGGAAGCCCAGATACGGTAGCGGTCCACAGCAACAACCTCCTTCTAGAAAATGGACTGAGCGATCACTTTCAAGCCGCTCGACGGTGAACGACGTATCCCAAGCACCAGGGCTGTTTCATGCATGACGCCGGTAAGCGCAGTTTGTTATTTTGAATAACAGACATGTTCAAGTCGCTGCCTGGCGGTTCTGCCATCTCCGACCCAAATCACCTGCCGTTTTGACAGCGGTAATCAGATGGCTGGTGTCGAAACTTCCAAAACATTGCGCATGGAATACAATCCCGGTGTCCGTCCCGCGACCCACTCGGCGGCACGCAAGGCTCCTCTGGCGAAGATCAGGCGGTTCCCGGCGCGGTGAGTGAGTTCCAGGCGTTCGGCCTCGCCTACGAAGTAAACAGTGTGTTCGCCCGGTATGTCGCCGCCGCGCAGGCTGCTGAACCCGATCTCGCCCCCGCGGCGCGGCGCTGACTGGCCTTCGCGTGGCTTCGCGCGAAGATCGTCCAGCGACTGGCCTCGGCCCGCGGCGGCTTCGCGGCCCAGCATCAGAGCGGTTCCCGAAGGGGCGTCGATCTTCCTGTTGTGATGCAGCTCGACAATCTCGATATCGTATTCAGGGCCCAGTTGCGCGGCTGTTTGCCTGACCAGCGCCGCCAGCAGGTTGACGCCTATGCTCATGTTCGACGAGTACACGATTGGAACATGCACCGAAGCCGCCCGCAGCGCCTCCTCGTGCTGATGCGTCAGCCCTGTTGTGCCGATCACCAGCGCCACGCCGCGTTCGACGCACGCTTGCGCATGCGCCGCCGCCGCCAGGGGCGAGGTAAAGTCGATGGCGACATCGCAGCCGTCCAACGGCGACAAGGTATAACCTTGTTCCAGAACCGCGCCGGGCCGCAGGCGCGGATGATCGTCGAGGCACGTGCGCAACGTTTGCCCCATGCGCCCTCGGCCGCCGAACACCGCGACGGAAATCGATCGATCCTGCATGTTACTCCTCGTCACCGATGTTGGACTTGAACGCGTCCCATATCTGCCTTTGTTCGGAATCCGGCAGGCCAGCCAGACTTTCAGTCCATTTTCCAAACGCATTGCACAGGGACTCTATGTTGCCTCCGCCCTGGACCGCTGCCGCTTCCTCAGGCGTCAGGCGCTGCGCGGCGCTGCCAAAACTATGCACTACCAATGCGCTGAGGCTGCCAAGCGAGGCGCCGCCGCCGCCGTTCATCTGGCTTGCCTGCATTCTCTTGTACGCGGCGAGGAAGCTATGCAGCTCGATGATGTAGGCAACGGGCCTGAGCGGACTGTCCTGCATGTGGGCCAGCACGCACTGATCGGCTTGAAGATCCGCCAGCTTGGCATGGAAATACGCCGTCAATCCGCCGCCCGACCCCGAGGGTTGCGGCCGGAGCGCATTGGCGGCCACCTCGTCGGCGTGATTGGTCCGCGAGAACGCGGCATCGAAGGCCAGATGGATCAGGCAAACCGCCATGACCAGGGAAATCAATCCCTTGGCCCAGCCCGCGCGCACGGTTCGAAGCCCGGCGTAGCATCCCAATACGCCAAAGCAGATCAAGTAGAACGAATACGTCACGCGTGCGCTTACCCTGATTTCATTTGACCGTGCTGCCTGCACAGGCTTATCGCCTAAGCGATGGAGCAGACTGTATCCCGGACAGGCTTAACGAAAGCCGAGCGTAATATCGTGCGGCTGGTGGCGGCAATCCAGTTCATCAATATACTGGATTTCATGATGGTGCTGCCGCTGGGACCCGACTTCGCGCGGGCCCTCGACATTCCCAACAACCGCATCGGCATCATCGGGGGCGCCTACACCGCGGCATCTTTCGTATCCGGCCTTGTGGGATCGCTTTACCTCGACCGGCTTGATCGGCGGCGGGCCCTTGGACTTGCCATGGTGGGCCTTGTCTCGGCCACCGCCCTGGGAGGTTTGTCGCTGGGGTTCCACACATTGGTCATGGCGCGGATACTCGCCGGATTATTCGGCGGCCCGGCGGCTTCCCTGGCACTTGCCATCGTCGCGGACCATGTCGCTGTCGAGCGTCGCGGACGCGCGATGGGAATTGTAAGCGGCTCGTTCGCCGCCGCAAGCGTGCTGGGCGTCCCTATCGGCTTGAAGCTTGCCGAATGGGGCGGAGCCGAAAACGGCTGGCGGGCGCCGTTCTTTGCCGTGTCCGGCCTGGGCTTCCTGACGATCTTCTTTGCCCTGCGCGTCATGAAGCCCCAACGCGATCACCTGACGGGACTGGCTGCGTTCGACCTCAAGACAAGGCTTGCCACCCTTCAGGAGATTGCGAGACGCCGTACGACCATGCTGGGCTTTGCGGCTACTTACCTCAGCCTGTTCGGCAACTTCCTGCTGATCCCGAACATGTCTGCCTATTTCCAGTTCAATCTCGGTTACCCGCGCGCCGATTTGTCACTGCTGTATCTGTGCGGCGGCTTCACCTCGTTCTTCGGCATGCGCTACGCCGGCAGGCTGATCGACCGTCATGGCGCTTACCGGATAAGCCTTGCCGCAGCCGGCGGGCTGCTCACGATCTACTACTTGCTGTTTTACGACTACCATCCCTTCTTTCCTGTGCTGTTCCTGTTCACGTTTTTCATGACGATCAATTCCGCCCGGTTCATAATCGTGAACACGACGACCTCGAAGATTCCTGATCCCCACGAGCGCGCCGGCTTTATGTCCTTGATGACCGCTGTGCAGAACCTTGGCATCAGCATGGCTGCCTTCGCGTCCTCCCTGATCCTCGTGCAGGGCGACGGCGGAGCGCTGGAGCACATGCCGCGGCTGACCATCATCGCGATCGTGATCGCGGCCACGATCCCCTTCCTGATCGGAATGTTGGAAAAGCGGCTTTACCGCAAACCAAAAAGCGTGATTATCGAAAGCGCACTGGACGTGACCACGCTCGACTGACAGGAGTTACAGATGAATCGCACCTTGACCGCCGCCGCGATGGCTGCCGCGCTTGCTACAACCGCGCTGCCGTGCTTTGCGCAGGACAGCGGCATGACCCAGGACCCGGTACAAATCAAAGCCGGCACCTACATGCTGGACAAGGATCATGGCAAGATTACCTGGTCGGTCAACCACCTCGGCTTTTCGACATATATGGGCCAGTTTGCGGATACCAGCGCCAAGCTGACCATCGACCCCGCCTCCCCCGAGCGTACGCTGTTGAATGCCAGTGTCCAGACCGCCAGCGTCAGCAGCCTGAATGAAAAGTTGGACGACGAGCTGAAGTCCAGCGATTGGCTGAACAGCGGCAAGTTCCCGGCCGCCACATTCGAGGCAACCCGCGTCGAGGCTACCGGCAACAAGGCAAAGGTCATGGGGAACCTGACGCTGGATGGCGTCACGAAGCCCGAAGAACTGGACGTGACCTTCAACCAGGCAGGCCTGAACCCGATCGACAAGAAGTACCGGCTGGGCTTTACGGGCACCATCACCATCAAGCGCTCGGATTTCGGCGTGACCAAATACGTGCCGATGGTTGGCGATATGGTGGCGCTGCAGCTGGAAGGTGAGTTTTCGCAGGCCGAAGATAAATAAACCCGGCGCAAACGTCGTTAACCATCTATTAACTTTACTGGAGTCGGGCAGCGGGTTTATCGTGAGGAATGACTGAAGAATTGCGTCGGCCTTGGGCCCGTCTGCCTGAAATTATCTATCTGCCCGACCAAAGTCAGGATCGCGTTCTGCCGCCGCCGCCGTTGCATAAGGCAACGGCACGTACGAGAATAAGCGCCCTGTCGCGCGAAGACTTGGCTGGCACGGCGCCGCAAAAGATGGATGCAAAATTTGCACGCGTTAAAATCAGGCCGTATGCTTAAGGTACGAAGTTGTTCGCAACGCCGTTAGCATGGGTCCGCGCGCTGACAATCTTGCGTACCTGATCGATCTCGCTTAAGCCTGTAGACCAAGAACAGTATCTGCCTAAGGCAGCGCCAGGTCAGCCGTAATCCACCCTACAGGTTTGGCAATGCAGCGGACGTCGGCTTCCGCTGAAGGATAAAGATAGTTTACGTGTTGTTGGATACTGCTGGATTCTATTAGTTGAATTCGAATGAAGTAGTTGAAAGCCACGATGAAAAAGATTGTTATCCAGTCAGATGTGCTCATAGCATGATACAAAGAAGCAGGTACAATCTATGATCTGCGTTCAGCCCAGTTATTTATATCTAGCGCCGCGCCACCATTAGCTGCTTGATCTCTCCGATAGCCTTCGCGGGGTTTAGGCTTTTGGGGCAGGTTTTGGTGCAGTTCATGATGGTATGGCAGCGATACAGCCGAAACGGATCTTCCAGGTTGTCGAGGCGTTCGCCGGTCATCTCGTCGCGGCTGTCGGCAATCCAGCGGTAGGCTTGCAACAGGATCGCCGGTCCCAGATACCGATCACCGTTCCAC
>CALMVH010000106.1:14105-19334 GCA_937873165.1 uncultured Rhodospirillales bacterium | reverse complement strand
AGGGTGACCGCATCGACGACCTGACGTTTACCGACTACTTCACGACCATTCAGCACGCGGCGCATGTGGACCTGCTGAGCCCCAGCGGCACGGAGTCGCCGTACTTCGCGGTGTTCGGCTGGCTGCCGTCGCAGGCTGGCACCACCGTGCCGGACAGCAACACGGTGTGGAAGGTCGACGGCGACGCGAACGCCCCGCTGACTCCGGCTCACCCTGTTTCGTTCAACTGGAACAACGGGCACGGGCTGGTCTTCCACCGCGCGTTGTCGGTCGATGCCAATTACATGTTCACGGTCGCCGACAGTGTGACAAACAGCGGCTCCGCATCCGTGGCCTTGGTTCCGTACGCGTCCGTAACTCGCCAGGGATCGCCAACGCCGGCGGCAACCGGCGATCTGGGGCTTGAAAGCGCCCTTGGCGTCTTCGACGGCCACCTGGCGGCGGTCGGCTATGGAAAGCTGGTAGGCGACAAGCTGACGCCAGAGCAAGCGACGCATACCTCGACCGGAGGATGGCTGGGCTTCAGCGACAAGTACTGGCTGGTCGCCGCGATCCCGGACCAGGGTGAGGCCATCACCGCGCAGTTCCGCCACAGCCGCGAGGAAGGGCTGGACAAGTTCCAGACCGATTACCGGGGTACGGAAAAGACCGTCGCGCCCGGAGCGACCGTGACGGAAACGACGCATCTGTTCGCGGGCGCGAAACAGGTGGATTTGCTAAAAGGGTATCGTGACTCGATGGGTATCCCAAAGCTGGACCTTGCGGTCGACTGGGGATTCTTCTGGTTCCTGACCAAGCCGTTCTTTTACTGCATCCATTTCCTGGCGCAGCATCTTGGCAATTTCGGTCTCGCGATTCTCTCCTTTACCGTCATCATGAAGGTTCTGGTCGCACCGCTGATGTGGAAGCAGTTCAGCACCATGGCGCGCATGGGCGAGCTGACGCCAAAGATGACCGAGATCAAGGAAAAGCACGGCACCGACAAGCAGACCCTGCAGAAGGAGCTGATGTCGCTTTACTCGTCGGAGGGCGTAAATCCTCTATCCGGCTGCGTACCGCTGCTGCTGACGATCCCGATCTTCATCTCGCTGTTCAAGGTCCTGTCCACCACTATCGAGATGCGGCAAGCCCCATTCTACTGGTACATCCATGACCTGTCGGCCCCAGACCCGACCAATCTGTTCACGCTGTTCGGCGCAATTCCGTCCTATACGTTCCTGCCGCATCTCGGGTTCCTGCCGCTGATCCTGGGCGGCACGCTGTTCGTGCTTCAGCTGCAGGCGCCCAAGCAGGCGGATCCGCTGCACAACAAGATGATGCTGGCCCAGCCGTTGATCTTCATGTTCATGATGCGCAGCCTGCCGGTGGGCCTGGTGCTATACTATATCCTGAACAACTCGATTTCGGTCGTGCAGCAGCGGGTCCTGCGCCGGATCATCAAGATCAGGCGAACACGGCGGGCGCTGGCGGCCGCCTCTTGAGCACCGACGCCGAAGCTCACGCCCTCGCTTTGGAGCGCGGGCGATGGCTGTTTGCCCAGGCTTGTGACTTTGCCGCGGGTGCCGACAGCCACGAGCGCGTGCCGGAGGCAACCCTGCCTGAGATTGCCTTCGCGGGCCGCTCGAACGTGGGCAAGTCCAGCTTGGTCAACGCGCTGACCGGGCGCAAGACGCTGGCACGCGTCAGCCACACGCCGGGCCGCACCCAGCAGATCAACTTCTTCGATCTTGCAGGCCAGTTGATGCTGGTCGACCTGCCGGGCTACGGCTACGCCGAAGTTTCAAAAAAGAAGCAGAAGAACTGGGGCATCCTGATCCAGGATTACCTGCGCGGCCGCGCGGCCTTGCGCTGCGTGTACCTGCTGATCGACGGGCGGCACGGGCTGAAACCCCTGGACCGGCAGATCATGACCCTCTTGGACGAAAGCGCCGTCGCCTACCGCGTGGTTCTGACCAAGATCGATGAAACGAGTCCTCCTGATCTGGGGGCCGTGCTCGCCCGGACCACGGAAGTTCTGACAGGCCACACCGCCGCCTTTCCGCAGGTCTTCACGACATCAAGCCGGAAAAGCCGGGGCATCGAGGACCTGCGGGCGGAAGTCGCGAGCCACGCGGCGTAACGGTGGTACAGTTTGAGGCGGTGGTCGTGGGTTAGGTATTGCCCCTTTGCCTCATTCGTTGGACATAGGAAGTCATGACAGACACGCCCACGCCCGTCCCGCACGAGAAAGCCCGCATCCTGGCAGAGGCCCTGCCAAACATGCGGCGGCACAGCGGCGAGACTTTTGTGGTCAAATACGGCGGCCACGCTCTGTCGGGCAGCGCGGAAGCCGACGGGCTGGCGAAGTTCGCCTCTGACATCGTGCTGCTGCGCCAGGTGGGCATCAACCCCATCGTCGTACATGGCGGCGGCCCGCAGATCGGGGCAACGCTGAAGCGGTTGGATATCGAAACCCGCTTCGTCGACGGGCTGCGCGTCACCGACGGGGCGGCAATGCAGGTCGTCGAAATGGTGCTGCGCGGGCTGATCAACAGCGAGATCGTCGCCGCGATCAACCAGGCCGGCGGCAACGCCCTGGGCTTGTCGGGCGTCGATGCCAACCTGATCCGCGTCGAAAAACTATTGCACAAGGGCCAGGATATCGGCTTCGTCGGCCAGCCCCGCCATGTGCGCGGCGCGGTGCTGAAGGAACTGACGGCGGCGCACTTTATCCCGGTCATCGCCCCGCTGGGCGTCGATGCCGTGGGAACGGTCTACAACATCAACGCCGACACGGTGGCGGGTGCGGTGGCGGGTGCAATCGACGCCAGGCGCTTGTTGCTGTTGACGGACGTGCCGGGCGTTCTGGACGCGGGCAAAACCCTGATCCCGCAGATGACCGACGCCGAAGCCCGGGCATTGATCCAGGACGGCACGATCTCGGGCGGCATGATCCCCAAGGTTCAGACCTGCCTGGACGCCGTCGCAAGCGGCGTTGGCGGCGCAGTCATCCTGGACGGCCGCGTCGATCACGCCTTGCTATTGGAACTCTTCACCGAAGGCGGCGCAGGCACGCTGATCGGCGGGGGTGCAAGGCCGTGACAGTTCCTTGCGGATGCGGTATGGAATAGGCAGGATTAGATTACCGATGCCAACCAGCGAATTTGTAGATCGTTACGCGGTTCTGGGCGTTGCCAGGCAGGCGACCCCGCAACAGATCGTGGCCGCGCATCGCCGGATCGCCTTGAAAAACGCGACTGGGCAGTTAGGCCTTGGCGACGAGGCCGAACAGCGCCTGAAGGATGCCAACGCCGCGCGCACGATCCTGCTGCGCGATCGGGCGCGTTACGACCGTCAGCTTGCCCAACACGAAGCGCGCGCGGCCGGGGCCAAGGGTGTCGGATCCCCGCGTTCGGGCGTTGCCGCAAAGCCCTTCGCGTATGCCCGGCGCACGGCTCCGCAACCGGTGCCGCGTCCTGCTCAACGCGCCTTCGACAGCATCGGTCTTACCGGACTGAACAGGGCCAACCGTACGACGGCGACCCAAGCGGCATCGACCTCGCAAGGGCGGCATGGCAGGAACAGTGCCGTTAAATCGTCCCGGGCCGCGCCGCAGCTGAAACCTTCACTCGGCTTCCGCTAAAAACAGGGCCATAAATAATGCCGTCGGATCGATCCTTGTCACGATCGCGACAAATTTCAGTCTGACGATACTTGGGTCGTTACCGACACAATGACAAACCACAACCAAGATGGTCTTTATGCAACAACAAAACCTGCCTGATCCCCACGAGCTCCTTGGCGTGTCCCGCGATGCGACGCGTCCGCAGATTCTGGGCGAGTACGGACGTTCGCCCGCCCACCGTTCCGCAGACGGCACCATCCGTCCCGAAATCACGGAAGCCCTGCTGGCGGTGATGGGAGTCAAGCCGCGCCACGGCAATCACCGGGCATTCAGGCGCTAGCACGCGACTCCCGGCGCCGAGGCAAGGCTTGTCGGCAGTGCGGATTGGGGGCACATACAGGTCAAGCGTCGCCCAGACCGGAGACTCGTCATGACCCTTGATCCTGCCTCTCTCGGCATCGGCCTGTTTGCCGGCGCGGCTGTGGCAAGCGTGTTCTACGCGGTCCTGAACCGCTCGGCGCAGGGAGCTTTCCGGGCGGTGTCCGCCGATGCGCTGAACGCCAACAACCAGGCTTTCCTCGCTCTGGCCGAACAGCATCTGGGCCGTTTGCAGGAAAGCGCCAGGGGCGATTTCGACCGGCATGGCGCCACCATCCAGAGCACCGTCGAGCCGATGGCGCGCACTCTCGAAATCCTGAACGTGAAGCTGCAGGAGGTCGAAAAGGATCGTGCGCATGCCCAGGGCGAACTGCGCCAGCATTTCGCCAGCCTGACGGAAACGCATGGGCTGCTGCGCACCGAGACCGGCCGGCTGGTGCAGGCCCTGCGCAGCCCCATGGGACGAGGCGCCTGGGGCGAGATGCAGCTGGAACGCCTGCTGGAACTGGCGGGCATGCAGGAAGGCGTGCATTACGACCGGCAGGCGACCACGCGCGACCACGAGCGTACGGTGCGTCCCGATATCGTGATCCGCCTGACCGGCGGCAAATCCGTCGTCGTGGATGCCAAGACACCGATGGACGCGTACCTGTCCGCGATCGAGGCGCCGGACGACGAGACCCGGACGGCGAAGCTGAAGGTTCATGCCGCGCAGGTGCGCGACCAGATGAAAAAGCTGGCCGCCAAGGAATATTGGAGGATGTTCAGCCCCAGCCCGGAATTCGTGGTCATGTTCATGCCGTCGGAAGGCGCGGCCGCCAGTGCGCTTCAGCACGATCTCGGCCTGGTCGAGGCCGGCATGCGGGAAGGTGTCGTGATTGCGACCCCGATGACCTTCTTTGCCCTGCTGCGCACCATTGTTTACGGCTGGCGCCAGGACCGCCTGGCGGAAAACACCGCCGAAATCGCTCGTTTGGGGGCCGAACTGTGCGAACGCATCGGGGGCCTGACGAAGTCCCAGGATACGCTCGGCGGCCACCTGATGAAGGCCGTGCAGGCCTATAACACCGGCATCACGCAGATCGAGCGGCGTATCCTGCCCACGGCCCGCAAACTGCGTGACCAGCACGACGTCTCCGCGCCTGAGATTCCCGAGTTGAAGCCCGTGGAGGAATCACTGGGCTATTTCAAGACAGCCGAAATGCTGGCAGGACAGGCAGCCCCTTCCGATTTCTAAGATCCTATGT
>CALMVH010000106.1:0-14095 GCA_937873165.1 uncultured Rhodospirillales bacterium | reverse complement strand
CATCGCGCCCGATCCCCGGCTGAAGGCCGTGGCAAAACCCGTGCCGCTCGTCGACGACGCGCTGCGCCGCCTGATGGACGACATGCTGGATACCATGTACGAAGCGCCGGGCATCGGCCTCGCCGCGCCGCAGATCGGCGTATTGAGCCGCGTCATCGTGATGGATTTGGCAGACAGGCACGAGCCGCCAGCTCCTATGCGCATCGTCAACCCCGAAATCGCGTGGCAATCGCCGGAAACCTCGGTTTACAACGAAGGCTGCCTGTCGATCCCGGAGGTGTATGCCGATATCGAGCGCCCGGGCAGGGTAGAGGTCAAGTACACCGATGAATCCGGCAAGACCCGCACCATCAAGGCTGACGGCCTGCTGGCGACCTGCTTGCAGCACGAGATCGACCACCTGAACGGCGTGCTGTTCACCGACTACCTGTCGCCCCTCAAGCGCAACATGATCATGCGGCGCATGGAAAAAGCCAAAAAGGCGGGGGATTTCGGGTGAGCGCATACCACAGGCCTTTGCGCGACGTGGCAGGAACGCTATAGCGCACTCATGAAATCCTCCCTCCGCCTTGCCTTCATGGGTACGCCCGCCTTTGCCGTTCCCGCCCTGGAAGCACTTGGGGAAAGCGGTCACCAGATTGTGGCTGTTTACACGCAGCCGCCCCGGCCCAGCGGGCGTGGGCACAGGCTGGCGGCGTCGCCTGTACAATCAGTGGCGGAGGCGCGGGGGTTTGCCGTACGGCACCCGGTATCGCTGAAGCCGCAGGAGGAAAAGGAGGCGTTCGCCGCCTTGAACCTCGACGCTGCCGTGGTCGCGGCCTACGGGCTGATCCTGCCAAAGGCGATCCTGGCCGCGCCCCGTCACGGCTGCGTCAACATCCACGGTTCGCTGCTGCCACGCTGGCGGGGGGCGGCCCCCATTCACCGCGCCATGCTGGCGGGCGATACCGAAACGGGCATCACCATCATGCAGATGGATGCCGGACTGGACACCGGCGCGATGCTGGTAAAGGAAACCGTGCCGATCGGGCCGGAAGCGACTTTCCCTGCAATCCACGATGCCATGGCGCGGCTGGGAGCCCGGCTGATCGTTCCCGCCTTAGAGGGATTCGTTGCCGGAACCATACGGCCGCAGCCGCAGGACGATGCTGCCTCGACCTACGCCGCCAAGCTGACAAGGGAGGAAGGCCGCCTTGACTGGACCCGGTCCGCTGCCGAACTGGAGCGGCAGGTGCGTGCCTTGCAGCCCTGGCCCGGAACGTGGTTCGACTGGCGTGGCGAGATCGTCAAGGTTGGGGCGGCTGAACTCATCGAAGCGACCGGATTGCCGGGTACTCTGCTGGATACCGCCATGACGGTTGCTTGCGGGCAAGGCGCCCTGCGCCTGCTGCAAGTGCAGCGGCCTGGCAAATCGATGACCGACGGCGCTTCCGTCCTCCGCGGAGTCGATGTGAGACCGGGAGAAACGATCGGGCCTGAGCCAGCTTGGCGTTGTTAGAAAAGCGTCAGTACATCTTTTGCAATGCGTTGGCCGCGGCTTCCGTCAGCGCCGACAGGTCGAAATCCGCGCCGGTCCGGCTGACAGCGGAGTCGATTTCCTCCACCGCGTCTTGCAGCGTGGTCACGATCATGTCGGCGTCGGTCGCGGCCAGCCGTTCCCGCCGGGCCGTGTCGCTGGCGAGCGGCGCCGCCCAGAATCCGACGATGATCTTGGTATCGGGCAGATGCAGCCGCCGCAGCTTGCGGATCAGCAGCCTTGCCTTGACCGGCGAAGCGCTCATGGAGGACAGGCAGATGATCCGCGTGTTCGCCGTATCGCGCACGTCGAGGTCGGCTCCCGCCGAGTTGCTGGACAGGATCGCTTCGGCCGATACCAGCCTGGCCTTGATCTTGCGCTGGTGCAGCAACTGGACGAGCAGCCCGGTCGCGGACTCATCGAGGTCGTTGCGTCCGGCAATGCACAGTACCGGGGGCAGGCTGTCATGGGGCTGGGGCGACGACGCGACCGAGTTCTTGACGCCTTCAAGAGTGCTGAAAGTTTCGATCACCTCCGCGATGCCTTCGCGGATCCTGCCGCGCAAGGAGCGGTTCAGCACGCCCCGGGCGGCATCGTCCTGCGCCAGCGCCAAGGCGGGCAGGACAACGTCGTCATAGATTGCCGCCAGGCTGCGGTCCTTCAGGAAGGCTTCGCAATGCTCCGCCGCCTCGGCCGGGTCGTCGGCCAGCAGGCGTTGGTAGAACGTCTGCGGCGGCGCCAGGGGCGCATCGTTGCCGAGGAGAACGTGCAGGAACCGCAAGGGCGGCGCGTGGCGTCCCAGCACCACCAGGCACACGGTCATGGGCGTGGACAGCAGCAAGCCGATCGGTCCCCACAGCCACGTCCAGAATGTCGCCGCCACGATGATGGCGACGGGCGACAGGCCTGTGTTCATGCCATACAGCCACGGCTCGATCACGTTGCCGAACACCAGCTCGATGCACACAAACAGCGCGGCCGTGTAGGCAGTCATGTTCCAGCCGGGGTCCACGGCCAGCGACAGCGCCACGGGAAACAACCCCGCGATGATGATGCCGAGATACGGCACAAAGCGCAGCAGCACCACCAGCAACGCCCACAGGATGGCGTTGGGAACCCCGATCAGTTGCAGCCCGAGATAGATCGGCACGGCGTAGACCAGGTTGACCATGCCCTGAAGCAGCAGGTACCGGCTGACGCGGCTTCCCGCCTCGTTCAAAGCTTCCGTGGTGCGATGCAGGTCGCGCGATCCCACCAGCCGGATAAAGCGGTCGCGCAGGTTTTCACGCTGCAACAGGAACGAAATCACGAACAGCACGATCAGGCCGGTCGTCGCGAGCGGCGCCAGCAACGGTCCGACGATGCTTTGCACGATTTGCCAAGGCGCCGGATCGGGTTCCTGGATCTGGACCATCACAGGCTTTCCATTAGCCCCGGGATCGAGGATGGAAACCATCTTGCCCCGCACCACCGGAGGAGCCGCCGTTGAGGTGGCCGAGCCGGTCTGGGCATCTTTCTCCAGTTCACGGCTGAGGTTGCGCAGCATCTCGGCGGCACGGCCCAGCACGCCGCCATCGGTCTTCGTGGCGCCTTGCAACGAATGAACCTTGTGCTCAAGGTTATGCTGGTAGGAGGGCAGGTTATCGGCGAGCGACGAAACCTGCCCGACCACCAGGCGCCCGATGCCGAAGATAACGATAAATGCGATAGTGACCACGATTGCCACCGAGGCGGTGCGCGGCACATGGCGGCGCCGAAGCCACAGCATGGGCGGCGAAAGCGCGAAACTCAGCAAGGCCGCCACCACCAGCGGCACCAGGACCTCGCGCGCCAGATACAAGGCAGCCACGGTCATGGCGACACCGACCGCGACCGTTAGTCCGGTTTGACCCCGGACCGGCTCGTTCGGCGAGTCGTCTGCTTCCAGCGCTGCTTCGACTTTTACCATTGCCGTCGACTGTGTACCCTATCCCGGTCCTGGTATAAAGGCTGGAACCAAGTGTGAAACATCTGGTTTAACTTGGGTCGCGAAAATATCACATTCGCCTTCTACGTACCATCAAGCAGGTTTCATGCCCGACGCCGCCATTTTGTCGCCCAACGTATCCGCGCAAAGCCGCATCCGCGAGGGCAATCCATTTCCGCTGGGTGCTACCTGGGATGGCAAGGGCGTGAACTTTGCGGTGTTCTCCAGCGCCGCGACCAAGATGGAAGTGTGCCTGTTCGACAAGGACGGGGCAACGGAAATCGCGCGCTACGAGCTGCCGGAATATACAAACGAAATCTGGCACGGCTACATTCCCGAGCTTGACCACGGCACCGTCTACGGCTTTCGCGCGTACGGCCCGTACGAGCCGCAATCCGGGCTTCGCTTCAATCCCAACAAGCTGCTGCTCGATCCGTGCGGCAAGGGCTACAAGGGCGAGATCACTTGGGACGAGGCTGTTTTCGGCTATGAGCGAGGCAAGGGCGACCTGTCGTTCTCGACCCTCGACAGCGCCCGTTTCATGCCGAAAAGCGTGGTGATCTCGGGCGAGTACGATTGGAGCCAGCACAAGGGCAAGCCGCACATCGCCTGGGACCGGACGATTTTCTATGAAACCCATGTCAAGGGCTTCACGCAGCTGAACCAGGCGATACCGGAGAACCTGCGCGGCAAGTATGCCGGCATGGGCCAGAAGGAAGTCGTGGACTATATCAAGTCCCTGGGCGTGACCTCTGTCGAGCTGCTGCCGGTGCATGCGTTCTTCGACGACCAGTACCTGCAGGAAAAGGGCCTGCATAATTACTGGGGCTACAACACCATGGGCTTCTACTCGCCCGCCCCGCATTACTCGGCCATGCACAAGCTGGAAGAGTTCAAGGAGATGGTGGGCCGCCTGCACGATGCCGGGCTGGAGGTCATCCTGGACGTGGTGTACAACCACACCGCCGAAGGTAACGAAATGGGGCCGACCCTCAGCTTCAAGGGCATCGACAACACCTCGTACTATCGCCTGATGCCCGACGACAAGCGGTACTATGTCAACGACACGGGCTGCGGCAACACCTTCAATCTTAGCCACCCGCGTGTTGTGCAGATGGTGACCGACTCGCTGCGCTACTGGGCGACCGACATGCAGGTGGATGGCTTCCGCTTCGATCTTGCCACCATCCTGGGCCGCGAACCCTACGGCTTCGACGAGGGCTGCGGTTTTCTCGATGCATGTCTGCAGGACCCTGTCCTGGCAGGCGTCAAGCTGATTGCGGAGCCCTGGGATTGCGGTCCCGGCGGGTATCAGGTAGGCGGGTTCCCGCCCGGCTGGGCCGAATGGAACGACAAGTTCCGCGATACGGTGCGCGCGTACTGGAAGGGCGAGGAAGGCATGCTGCCAAAGCTGGCACCACGCTTGGTCGCCTCGGGCGACATGTTCAACCATCGTGGCCGCAATCCATGGGCCAGCGTAAACTTCCTGACGGCGCATGACGGCTTCACCTTGAATGACGTCGTGAGCTACAATGAAAAGCACAACGACGCGAACGGCGAAGGCGGGAACGACGGCTCGAACAACAACGAGAGCTGGAACTGCGGTGCCGAAGGCCCGACGGACGATCCCGAGATCAAGGGATTACGCGAGCGTCAGAAGAAGAACATGCTAGCGACCATGTTCCTCAGCCATGGCACGCCGATGTTGCTTGCAGGCGACGAGTTCGGTCGCACCCAGGAAGGCAACAACAACACGTACTGCCAGGACAACGAACTGAACTGGCTGAACTGGAACGTTACCGAGGAGGGCCAGCACCTTACACGGTTCGTGCAGAAGATCATCGCGCTGCGCCAGAACTACGCGGTGCTGCGTCGCCCGCGCTTCTACACCGGTGCATACAACGAGGAACTGGATGTCAAGGACGTGTCGTGGTACACGCCCGCCGGGGTTGAGATGGGCATGGACCAGTGGAACGAAGGCGGCGCGCGTTGCATGGGCATGATGCTGGATGGCCGCGCCCAGCCGACCGGCATCAAGAAGCGCGGCTCGGACGCCACGCTGCTGACGATCTATAATTCCTACCACGACGTCGTGATGTTCACGCTGCCCCAGGTGTCGCACGGCCGTTTCTGGAAGCTGCTGGTGGATACTAACCTCGACGAAGAGGTCACCGCGAAAAAACCGCGCTTCGATTTTGGCGCCGAATACGGCGTAACCGGCCGTTCGCTGCTTTGCTTCGTGCTGGAAGCCGAAAAGGAAGGCGAGGAGGCGAGGTAAGCGTTACGTCACGCGGGAGACACCATGGCATGGTAGTCCACCTGCGTGAAATACAGCCCGTGCGCCGGCGCTGTGGGTCCCCCGGCAGACCGGTGCCGCGCCGCTAGCGCTTCCCCGACACGTGTGAAGTGCCAGTGACCTTCGCCGACCAGCTTCAGCGTACCGACGATGTTGCGGACCTGGTGGTGGAGGAAGGATGGTGCAGCGACGCGGATTGTGACCTCCTCGTCATGGCGTGCGATGTCGATCGACTGGATGGTCTTGACGGGGGAACGCGCCTGACATTCGGTCGCGCGGTAGCTGGTGAAGTCGTGCCTGCCGATCAGGCAAGCCGCACCCTCCCGCATGCTGTCGACGTCCAGCTGATTTGCAACATGCCAGACGCGCTGCTGCAACACGGCAGGATGAGGGCGCCGGTTCAGGATGCGATACAAGTAATGCCGCCGGATGGCCTGCAGCCGCGCATCGAACGTATCGGCAACCGGTTCTGCTTCCAGGATCGCGACAGGCAGGGGCCGTAGCCGGGCGTTCAGGCCTTCACGCACTGTGTAGGCACTGTCCAGGCGCATCAGATCGAAATGCGCAACCTGCCCCAGCGCGTGTACGCCCGCGTCTGTTCTGCCGGCCCCTGTTGCCCGGATCGACTGGCCACCGGTGAATTCGGACAGCGCATTTTCCAAGGCCTGCTGGACGGACGGCGCGCCGGGCTGCCGCTGCCATCCCGCAAAACCGGAGCCATCGTATTCTAGTGTAATCTTCCAGCGCGGCATGATGTTCACGTCATACCGGGCAAGGTCCGCCCACGCATAGCTATAATCAGCAGTTGGGCCTACCAAACCCTCAGCGTTGCCGTGCGTTTTTCATTGACCCGCCGGAACTTGCGAGGCTTGAACCGCATGAGCGATCCCGCATCCAGCGTCAACGCCCCCGAGGACGCCTGGCGCTCTACTTCGGTGATGAACCGAGCGAAGCTGCGATGGCGAAACCATTGGTCGCGCACCTTGCTCCACAAATGCCGGTAGGTCATCAGGTGCTCGTGGTTGTGCGCTCCGCGGCAGAAGTAAGCATAGTTCGCAGTAAACTCGTCGAATATCCCGTCGATCCACCTGAAAAACATCTCATTGGTAATATAGCGGTCGCGCCAGTACTGATACTCGTCATGAATCAAGTGCCAATAGATGTTGAATAAGGCGAACAACTCGCTTTCCGAGATCAGGGCGCTTGTCTCGATGCCGGGATGACCTTCGCCATCGTGCGCATAGGGCAGGCGGTATAGCCGCTCCATCAGCTCGGCATGCCGCGTCTGGCACCCGAGCGAGACATCGACCGATTTCATATTGCGGTTCATGCCGATGGTCATGAACGCGATCACAGCCGTCAGAAACGTAAACACCGCCTGGAGAAGGGCGATAAGGTCGGGCCAGGTGATTGTATGAAGCATACCATCCCTATACCGACACCGGTCTTAAGCGATGGTAACGACAGGTCCGCAGGCCGGGATTTTTGGTTAACTATGCGGAAACGAGGCACCGCCCGAACTCGAATCAGGCTATGCGGGTTCTTGTTCCAGCACTTCCGAAAACAGCTTCATGGTGCGCTCGTTCGCCAGCCGCGCCGCGTCGGCCTTGTAGTGACTGCCCCCTTCGCGGGCAAAGGCATGATCGGCGCCCGGATAGGAGTAAAGGGTGATATTGGGGTTGTCGGCCAAACCATCGCGCATCTTGGCCTGCGCTTCCTTGGAAACAAAGCCGTCCTCTTCCGCAACATGCAGGATCAAGGGAGCAGCGATCGTCTTGGCTTCGTTCAGCAAACTGTCGATGCCGACGCCGTAGTAGCCAACATTGGCCTCGGCATCCGAACGCGCCGCCATCAGGTAAGCCAGTCTTCCACCCAGGCAGTAACCGACGGTCCCGACCTTGCCCGTGCAGGCCTCGTGACGCCGCATGACGGCTAGTGTCGCGATCATGTCGGCAACGGCCTTGTCGATGTCGAAACGGCCCATAAGGGCAAGCCCTTGCTGGAACTCATCCGGCTTTTCCGCGTCCAGCTGAATGCCCGGTTGCAACCGCCAGAAAAGATCGGGTGCGACAGCCAGGTAGCCCAAACTGGCGTAGTAGTCACAGGCAGCCCGCACGAACGGGTTGACGCCGAAGATTTCCTGGATCACCAGGATGCCGGGTCCGCTGCCTGTCTGCGGAACCGCAGTATAGGCACTGAAACTGCCGGCGCTATCGGCGGCCTGGATGGTAAGATCGGTCATGACGGTCCTGCAAAAGTTCTTTCCTAAGAACGCGCTTTCGCCGGCTCTGTTCCCAATAATTGACCGGGATGTTCTGCGGACTAAGTGAACATCATGACCAACGATCCATCCCTGTTCTACGACCTGCATGTATTCTGCTGTACGCACGAACGCGACTCCCGCAAGGCATCCTGCGGAATGCGCCATGCCGACAAGCTGCGCGGCTATCTGAAGGACAAGGTCAAGGAAGCCGGTATCCGCGATATGCGCATCAACGCCGCGGGTTGCCTGAACCGCTGCGACCTAGGGCCGGTCATGGTGATCTATCCCGAGGGCGTCTGGTACCATTACCAAGATCATGCCGACATCGACGAGATCTTCGAGACTCATATCAGAAATGGGGAGCGTGTGCAGCGCCTGATGCTGCCGCCCGGCCGCTGATGCCCGACGACACGATCTATGCCTTGTCAAGCGGGCATGGCAAGGCTGCGGTCGGAGTCGTACGCATGTCCGGCCCACACAGCCGCGCAGCGTTGCAGGCTTTGACCAGGGTCACCGACTTGGCGCCCCGCCGCGCAACCCTCAAAACCCTGACACATGGCGGCGTGCCGATCGATAAAAGCCTGTTCCTGTGGTTCCCGGGGCCGAACAGTTTCAGCGGCGAGGACATGGTGGAGTTCCATGTTCACGGCGGCCGGGCGGTGATCCAGGCTTTGTCCCTGGCCCTGGAAGCGCAGGGTGTGCGTCCGGCGACTGCAGGCGAATTCACAAAGCGCGCCTTCTTCAACGGCAAGGTGGACCTGACCGAGGCCGAAGCCATCGCCGATCTGATCGATGCCGAAACAGTGGCTCAACAGGCTCTCGCGCTGGCACAGGCTGGGGGAAGCCTGCTGCGGTTGTACGAAGACTGGTCACGGCGATTGACAAAGGCGGTTGCCTATGTCGAGGCAACGCTGGACTTTGGAGACGAAGATCTACCGTCCGGAATGCTGGATCCCATAGCCTTCGAAATACGGCAGCTCGCGACCGAACTCAGCGATCACCTAGATAGTGCCGTACGAGGCGAGCGCCTGCGCAACGGAGTACGGATTGTTATCCTGGGAGAACCGAACGCCGGCAAATCCAGTCTCTTGAATTACTTGGCCGGACGGGATGTGGCGATCGTGTCGCATCGCGCCGGCACGACGCGCGATGTGCTGGAGGTGCATCTGGACCTTGGGGGATATCCGGTGATCCTGGCAGACACGGCCGGCCTTCGCGAGACAGAGGACGAGATCGAGGCGGAAGGCATTGCACGGGCGCGGGCCTGGGCTGGGAACGCGGATATCAGGCTGCTGCTTACCGAGACAGGAACGGTGGACGTGCCAGGACTTTCGCCGGCAGATTGCATTGTCGTACGCACGAAAGCCGATAAGGATCAGGCCGACGGTATTTCCGTCAGGACCGGACAAGGCATCACGGAACTGCTGAATACCTTGCGTGGCAGGGTAGCCGACCTGATCGGCACCGTCGATGCCCCGACCCCGACAAGGGAGCGGCATCGTCAGGGTTTGATGGCCGCGCTGGCGGCATTGAACTCCTTCGACCTTTCCACCGAAATCGATCTGGGGGCCGAGGCCTTGCGCGTGGCGCTTGCCTGCCTGGGGCGGATTACCGGCCGCGTCGACGCCGAAGCATTGCTGGACGTGATCTTCCAAGATTTCTGCATCGGCAAGTAGCTGCAAATTGTTTCACGTGAAACAATTTTGACCGCGTAAGCCGAACCCGGTACAAAGGGCGATGGAAAAGTTTGATGTCATAATTGTCGGCGGCGGTCACGCCGGGTGCGAGGCTGCGGCGGCGGCGGCCCGCTTTGGTGCGCGTACGCTGCTGCTGACCGGGTCGGTTTCAACCATCGGAACAATGTCCTGCAATCCCGCTATCGGCGGCCTGGGCAAAGGGCATCTGGTCCGCGAAATCGATGCCCTCGACGGTTTAATGGGCCGTGCCATCGACCGTGCCGGCATCCAGTTCCGAGTTTTGAACCGCAGCAAGGGTGCCGCGGTGCGTGGCCCTCGTGCCCAAGCCGACCGGCAGCTATACGCGGCTGCCGTTCAAAACCTGCTGAACGAAACCGCTAACCTGACGCTGCGGCAGGGTATGGCAGCCCGCATCGTAATGGATAAAGGGTGTGTGACAGGGCTCGTCGACGAGGGTGGACGGGAAGTACGCTGCGGCGCGATTGTGCTGACCACGGGTACATTCCTGAATGGCCTCATACACATCGGTACCCATACCGAACCGGCAGGACGGGTCGGCGATGCGCCATCAATTGCCTTGGCACAGGACCTCGCAAAACTGGGCCTGCCCCTCGGGCGCCTGAAAACCGGTACACCGGCTCGCCTGGCGAGGAAAACCATCGATTGGGCTTCGCTTGCGGTACAGGCAGGCGACCACCCGCCAGAGCCTTTTTCTACACTGACAGTTACTATTCAAACGCCTCAGGTTCCGTGTCACATTACGTACACAACACCGGCGATGCATGAGTTTCTCCGGGCCAACCTGCACGAAGCGCCCTTGTATTCAGGGCAGATTAGCGGCGTAGGTCCACGCTATTGCCCAAGCATCGAGGACAAGATCGTCCGCTTTGCCGACAAGGACCGGCACCAGATCTTCCTGGAGCCGGAAGGTCTGAACGACGACACGATTTACCCCAACGGTATCTCCACGTCGTTGTCGGCGGATTTGCAGCAACGCATGATCGCCTTGATTCCGGGCCTTGAGCACGCGCGCATGATCCGGCCGGGATATGCCATCGAATACGACTATGTCGATCCGCGCGCCCTATCCTCCGCACTTGAGGTCAGGCAAGTGCCCGGGCTGTACCTAGCGGGACAGATCAACGGCACCACCGGGTACGAGGAAGCCGCTGCGCAAGGGCTTGTCGCGGGCCTGAACGCCGCGCGCGCCTGTACGGGGCAGCGTCCGGTTATCCTTGATCGGGCGCAGGCCTATATAGGCGTCATGATCGATGACCTCGTGACGCGTGGCACGACCGAACCCTACCGCATGTTCACCAGCCGCGCGGAATATCGATTGTCGATGCGGGCCGATAACGCCGATCAGCGCCTGACTGGTATAGGTATACAGGGCGGGTGCGTCGGAGGTGTCAGGCAGCAGGCGTTCAAGGCGAAGATACAGGAGTTGACGGCGGCACGGCAGTTTACCCAGACTCACACGGCAACCCCAGCCGAACTGGCCCGCTACGGAATGAACGTCAATCAGGACGGAGTGCGCCGTAGCCTGGCCGATCTGCTGCGGTATCCCGAGATGTCCCTGAACAAGCTGGCGGATCTCTGGCCCGGCTTGCGCCAGTTCTCACCCCACGCGATCGAACAAGTCGAACTCGATGGCCGCTATGCAGGCTATGTGGCACGGCAACAAAGCGACATCGATGCCTACCGCAAGGACGAGTCACTGCAGCTGCCTTCGGACCTCGACTATACCCGGGTCGGGGGGCTATCGACAGAATTGCGCCAAAAACTGCAGGCAGCTCAGCCCGCGTCGCTCGGAGCCGCAGGCCGTATCCAGGGCATGACGCCCGCAGCGTTGATGGCATTGTTGAGGTACGCGCGGCGGCACGATGACGCTGCTTGATGCCCTTCACAGGTTGGAGGCGACTTACAATGTTTCACGTGAAACAATCGAACGGCTGAACGTTTACCACACGCTTCTGGTCGAGCGTTCGACAACCCTGAGCCTTGTTGGGCGCGCGACTTTGGCGGATGCATGGGAAAGACATTTTCTCGATTCAGCCCAGCTTTATCCGCTGGTGCTCGGCAGGGGCAGTATCCTGGATATCGGCACGGGGGCTGGATTTCCAGGGCTGGTGCTCGCGATCATGGGGATAAATCCCATGCATCTCGCCGATAACAACCAGCAGAAAGTCGCCTTCCTGCGCGATGTCGCCGATGCGACGAAAACCTTGGTAACGATTCATAACGTCAAGGCCGAGGCGCTGCCAAAGATGGATACAGCGATCGTGACCTCACGCGCTCTGGCCCCCTTGTCGACCTTGCTGGCGATGGGGGCGCAGTTTCACGAGGCTGGCGCGGAAGGCATGTTCCTGAAAGGGCGCAAGGCTCACGAGGAGGTCGCCGAAGCCCGCAAGCTCTGGAATTTCGATCTCGAGAGACTGCCGAGTCTAACCTCTCCCGAGTCTTCCATCTTGCGCCTGCGGCAGATTCGGCCCAGAAACATACATGCCTAAACGCATTCTGGCTGTCGCCAATCAGAAGGGCGGGGTGGGGAAGACCACCACCGCGGTAAACCTGGCGACGGCGCTTGCGGCGGTCGGGCGGCGTGTGTTGCTAATCGATCTCGACCCCCAGGCGAATGCCTCCACCGCCTTTGGCCTGCAGCGCGATCCGCATCGCCAGGGAACCTATGAAATCCTGTCGGGTGCGGCTGAACTGGCGGATGTGCTGGTGGAAACGCCTGTGCCGCAGCTGATGCTCGTTGCCTCTTCCATGCATCTCGCAGGGGCCGAGCTGGAGCTGGTCGGCGCGCAGGGCCGCGAGTACAAGCTGCATTCAGCGCTGCATAATACCAGCCATGCCTACGATTACGCGCTGATCGATTGTCCGCCGTCGCTGGGGTTGCTTACCCTTAACGCCCTTGTCGCTTCCGACGGCGTGGTGGTGCCACTGCAATGCGAGTTCCTGGCGTTGGAGGGGCTCAGCAACCTTGTGCAGACGATCGACAATGTAAAGCGCAGCTTCAATCCAGCGCTGGCGATGGAGGGCATCGTACTGACGATGTACGACCGGCGCAACGGCCTGTCGGAAGAAGTCGCGCGCGATGTGCGCTCGCATTTCGGCAAGCGCGTTTACGAGACGATGATCCCCCGCAACGTGCGGATATCGGAGTCCCCTTCGCATGGCCTGCCGATCCTGTTGTACGATCATCGCTCAACAGGCGCGGCCGCCTACATGAAGCTGGCGGGCGAGGTCTTGAAACAGGAACTTCAGGGGGCCGACTAATGAGCGAGACCGGCAGCCACAAGGTCAAGAAACCCGCGCTTGGCCGAGGCCTGTCAGTGCTGCTGAGCCAGGCCGCAGCAACCTACGCGGGCACAAGCGATCCGGCGCAGGTTCGCAGGATCGGTACCGACAAGCTTCAGCCGGGCAAATACCAGCCGCGCCGGCGCTTCGATGCCGAGGCAATCGCGGGATTGGCGGACTCGATCCGCGCCAAGGGTATCCTGCAACCTTTACTCGTACGCCACGCAGAAGGCGGGAAGTATGAAATCATCGCAGGCGAACGCCGCTGGCGCGCGGCGCAGCAAGCGGAACTGCACGAAGTGCCGGTCCTGATCCAGGATTTCACCGATGGTGAAGCCCTGGAAATCGGCTTGATCGAAAACCTGCAGCGGCAGGACCTGAATGCGCTGGAAGAGGCCGAGGCTTACCGCCGGCTGATGGACGAGTTCGGGCATACCCAGCAAGCACTGTCGGAAGCCATCGGCAAGAGCCGCAGCCATGTCGCCAATACGCTGCGGCTGCTAAGCCTGCCTGAAGCTGTCAAGACCATGGTGGTGACGGACCGTCTGACGGCCGGTCACGCACGGGCGCTCTTGAACGCGGCCGATCCCTTGAAACTGGCCGAACAAATCGCCGACAAGAGCCTGTCCGTTCGCGATGCCGAACGGCTGGCGACCGTAGTGCCAGCTGCCGTTTTCCCTGGCAAAGCAAAGAAACCGGCAAAGCGAAGCGCGGATATCGGCGCCATTGAAAGCGACCTGACACAAAGGCTGGGTCTGAAGGTCCAAATACAGTCGGAAGGGGAAAGCGGCCGGATTTCGCTGTTCTTTGGCAATCTCGACCAGTTCGACGACCTGCTGACCCGCCTGACGCGCTCGATGTAGGCCGCTTTCGCGGTTTTCAGTTGATCAGGTTGGTCGGCAGGGCCTGCGCGGGCTGAGCCCGTTGCCTGTCGAGCGACTTGTACTGGTCGAGCGCCTTCATCATCAGGTCCGGTATGCTGGCCTGCGCGACAGGCGTTCCGGCGGCTGTCGATGCGGCCGGAGCGGACGGCAATAGCGCGGTGGGCGGGGTC
>CALMVH010000105.1:481-4983 GCA_937873165.1 uncultured Rhodospirillales bacterium | reverse complement strand
CCGCGCAGATGCCGACCGACGCGACGCTGCAGCACGCCATAACAGCCGCCTGGCATAAGTAAGCAAAGGCGGGTAACTGTTTCTTTTCTTCCGTGACATACCTAAGTGTGCGTCATGAATCTTGAAAACAGCGATAGTTACCCGTTTCCCCTTCCAGAGGACGAGGCCGTCAGGCTGGCGGCCCTCCGGTCGTGCCGGGTCCTGGACATGCCGCCGCAGAAAAGCCTGCGCACCCTGACGGCGCTGGCAAGCTCCGTGTTCAACGTGCCAGTGGCGTTGCTGTCGCTGATCGACGCCAGGCGTCAGACCATGCTGGCGACGCATGGCACGGATGTGACGGAGATGCCCCGAAGCACCTCGTTCTGCACCCATGCGCTGTTGCAGGACGATATCCTGTTTATACCCGACGCCAGCCAGGATCACCGGTTTTCCGGCAATCCCCTGGTCACGGCCCAGCCTCATATCCGGTTCTATGCCGGCGCGCCGCTGCTTGGCCCAAGCGGTCACAAGATCGGCACGTTCTGCCTGATCGACCATCTGGCCCGCGCGGAGCTAACCCCGCGCGAGCGCCGCATGCTAAAGGACTTCGCCAGCATCTCCGCCGAAATCATCTTTGAGTCGCGCCAAGTCGCCGGACTTTGAACCGGCCAGGACAGGTACGCTCACGAGGGCATTGAAACCGTCGGCGTTCGGGTATAGTTGCCGTGTGAAGTCGCGCACAAGTGTGCGGCAAGCGTGGAGAGGTCAATGCGTCCTGGGTCCGTCACGAAATCCTTGCTGATGATTGCCTTCCTGGCCGCAGTGTCGCAGCCAAACCCCGTCGATGCCAAGGCCGGAGGCGGGCATAGCAGCGGCAGCCGCGGGTCGCACACCTATGAGTCCAGCCCTTCGGGCGCCCAGCCCGTACAGCGCAGCACCGCGCCGCAAACGGCTCCGCAGCCTGCCCCATCGGCCCCGTACCAGCCGCGTCCGCCGGTCTATGCGCCCCAGCCCGTTGGACATCCTTTCCTGCGCGGCATCGCGGGCGGGCTGGTTGGCGCCAGCATCGCGCACATGCTGTTCGGCAGCGGCGGGTTCGGCATGACCGGCGGCGGCGGGCCGGGACTGCTGCATTTCCTGCTGATCGGCTTGGCACTATGGTTCGGCTACCGCCTGATTCGCTCGCTGATGAACCGGAAGGGCGGTTCGATGCCCTTGTTCCAGCAGCCCGGCGGCTTCCCCTTGGGATCTGCGCAGACGCGTCCTGTGTCACAGCCGTTGATGCTGACGGAGGAGGACCGGAAAGCCTTCGGTCAAGCGTTTCTCGCCATACAGAGCGCCTGGAGCGATCGTGACTTCAGCCGACTGCAGCGCTATATGACGCCGGAAATGGTCAGCTACTTCAACGAGGAATTGTCCGCCAACATCAGCCGCGGGCTGGTGAACCGGGTGGAGCAGGTGCAGGTACAGAGCATCAACCAGGTGGAAGCGTGGCAGGAAAACGGCCTGGCCTATGCCACCGTAGTCATCAAGTGGACGGCCAAGGACTACATGGTGCGGGCGGACCGGACGCCCGCCGATCCGGATTATGCCGCAACTCCCTCCTCGTCTCTGGCGGCGTTGGACCAGGAGCAGTGGACGTTTGTGAAAGCTCAGGGCGGGCATTGGCTGCTGTCAGCTATCCAGCAGATGTGAGACGCTGGCTGTCACCTTAACCGTTGACACCGGAAACCAATCTCAATATGCGAATGAGAACAATTCGCACGTGGGGATATCATGGTCAAAATCGCTTCCGTTTGCATCCTGGGCTGCGCCGCCGCGCTGGCCGTTTCCGCTTCCGTCCGCGCCGACGAGGCGCGCCAGACGGATTCGCCGGTGACCCTAAGCATTCAGGATCATCGTTTCACACCGGCCGAGGTAATCATTCCGCCGAACGTGCGCGTCGAGTTCCAGGTCACCAACCACGACAACACGCCGGCCGAGTTCGAAAGCGACGATTTCAGCGCAGAAAAGGTTCTGCCGACGAACGAGCCGGTTAAGATCATGGTCGGTCCGCTGAAGCCCGGCACCTACGAGTTCCACGACGAGTACCACGAGGATGTCTCGAAGGGTAAGCTGATCGTCAAATAATGCCCCTTTGTCATGAGCCGGAGGCGAAAGTACCGCGCGAGGGAAACCGCGACGGCTACCGCGTCGTTCGAAGCGCCGATCTATTGGGCAATGCCAAAGTCCTGACGATCATGCACCGCGACGAGGCGTACCGCCTGCAGGTTACGGCTACTGGCAAGCTGATCCTGACGAAGTAATGAAATCCGCAACAGCCAGCCACCCGCGCCAATCGGTGCACGGCAGCCAGCCATCAACGGACCCGCAAGCCGGGTGCAGAAGGTTGTCCGCCATGTCCCGCCGGTTGCGTTTGAAATACGCCCTGCACGCTAGTGTTCTTGCATCTGGTTTTGCAGCCCTGCCGGCGCTGGCAACGCCGCCGGCAACGGTCGCATCCACGCCCACGGATACGCCAAATGACACAACCCAGACAACCGAGCCGGAAGCAGGCCAGACACCCTCGCAAGGGATGCTTGGCACCTTGCAGCGTTCCGGCTACCTCCTGGGTGATCTTGGTGGGTTGCGCACGGCGTTGGGCGACGCGGGCATGACGCTGAATATCGTCGAGACCAGCGAAATCCTGGGCAACGTGTCCGGCGGCATGAAGCAGGGCTTCGTCTACGACGGCCTAACCCAGGCCGATCTGCAACTGGATACCCAGCGCGCCTTCGGGCTGTACGGCGGCACGTTCAACGTCAGCGCGCTTTACATCCACGGCAGCAATCTCAGCCAGGACAATTTGGCCGCGATCCAGACCGCCAGCGGCATCGAGGCGGACCGCAGCCTTCGCCTGTGGGAACTGTGGTACCAGCAGAAGTTCGACGATGGGAAGATCGACGTGAAGATCGGCGAGCAGAGCGCCGACCAGGAATTTATCGTCAGCAGCAATGCCGGGCTGTTCGTGAACACCATGTTCGGCTGGCCGGTCCTGCCCTCCTACGACCTGCCCGGCGGCGGTCCGGCCTATCCCCTGGCAGCCTCCGCAGTCCGCGTTCGCTTTAGGCCATCCAATTCCCTGACGATCCTTGCCGCTGCCTTCAACGGCGTGCTGGCCTTTGCCGAGCTCCAATACGAGTTTCCACCCAACGGCGGCATGGTGAGACCCAGCGATACGACGGTGCTGCCCGGCGTTTACAAGCTGGGTGCGTGGTACGATTCGCAAAACTTCGCCGACCAGCAATTCGACACGAACGGCCTGCCGCTGGCGAGTTCCGTAAGCAACGGAAATCCCCTGCAGCATCGCGGCACGTTCAGCGTCTACGCCGTTGGCGATCAGGTTATCTGGCGCTCGGGTGAAGAGGCGGAACAGACCCTCAGCGCCTTTACCCGCATCATGGGCGCGCCGCCGGACGAGAACTTTATCAGCTTAGGCCTGAATGCCGGCCTGACGCTGAAGGACCCGATCGAGGGCCGCGACGATGATACGGCCGGCATCGGCATGGGTTTCGCCAAGGTCAGCGACCGGACAGCCGACGCCGACCGTGACGTGGCCTTGTTCTCGGGCGGCACGCCCAGCTTCGTACGCAGCAGCGAGACCTTCGTGGAGGCGACCTACCAGATCCAAGTATTCCCCTGGTGGCAGGTGCAGCCCGACTTCCAGTACATCTTCAATCCCGGTGGCGGCATCGCCAACCCGAACGATCCCCTGCACAAGATCGGCAACGAGGCCGTGCTGGGCGTTCGCACCAACATCACGTTTTGAGGGAAATGGCTCAGATGAACATCAAGTCTTGCCTGGCTTTGATCCTGATGTGCCTTGGGGGCGCCTCGCATGCGGACGAGGAAAAGGGCTACCTTGAAACCATCAAGCACCACGTAACGCTGTCATCGATGGTCACGCCCAACGGCGACCAGAACCCGTATGCCCTCGTGGTCGCGCCCGTGTCGGCGGGCACCATTCAAAAGAATGACGTGCTGATCGACAATTTTAACGACCTGTCCAACCTGCAGGGCCTTGGCACCACCATCGTCGATTACAATCCGGAAACGCAGAGCACGACGCTGTTTGCGAAACTGGATCGCCACCTGAAGGATTGCCCGGGGGGCGTCGGGCTTTCCACCGCCATGACCATGCTGAAGAGCGGCTATGTGATCGTGGGCAGCACGCCCAGCAACGATGGCACGACGCACACCAAGGGCACCGGCTGCCTGATGGTGCTGGACAGCCACGGCACGCTGGTGAAGACCTTCGCCGACGCTCGCATCAATGGCCCATGGGGCAACATGGCCGTGGTGGATAACGGCACCAGCGCCACCTTGTTTGTCAGCATGGCCGGGTTCGACGTGCCCGACTACAGCATTGTCGATCCCGCGACGGAGAAACCGGTGATCGTGAACAAGGCAACGGTACTGCGCATCGACCTGGACACGCCTGCCGGCAAGCCGCCGTCGATCAAGAGCGAGACGGTGGTCGCCGA
>CALMVH010000105.1:0-471 GCA_937873165.1 uncultured Rhodospirillales bacterium | reverse complement strand
CCGATGGTCTGGCGCAGCGCGCCGACAAAGACGTATTCATGATTGGCCCAACCGGCCTCGCGCTTGGCAAGGATAATACCCTGTACGTGTCGGATGCCCTGACGAACCGCATCGTCGCGATTCCAGACGCCACGATCCGCAAGGACAGTGCTGGACAAGGGCGAGAGGTGACGAAGGAAGGCTTGCTGAAGCGGCCGCTCGCCATGTGCTGGACACCCGGCGATCACCTGCTGATCACCAACGGCCTGAACGGGCAGGTGGTCGAGGTCGATCCCGCGACCGGCACGCAGCTCTACGCGCAATGGGTCGATGCCAACAAGGCGCAGACACCCCCTGGCAACGGTGATTTGTTCGGCATCGCCATGACGCCGGACGGCAACGGCTTCTACTACGTATAGGACGAGGTGAACGCCTTGGTGCTGGCAAAATGACGGGATCGGCTAACGGAAACAGCAGCGGGCGGTGTCCGTT
>CALMVH010000104.1 GCA_937873165.1 uncultured Rhodospirillales bacterium | reverse complement strand
TCGTAGTGCCGGGGGCGGGGCGCCCGAACGTGGGTGGGAAAACGTCTCATGCCCATTACCGTAGAAGAAACCTCGCTTTTCGTGAAGCGTCGCTTCCGCCTTCCTCGCTGAATGAGTTGCTAATGATGATAGGGCGGCTTTTGCGGGTGGAAAGGTTGGCCGCCTTGTCTATCATGCGCCGATGCGCGGCCTTGCCCCCAATATCCTGATCCCGGTCGTCCTGGCGCTGGCGACCAACGGGCTGATCTTCGCGTTGGGCTGGCGGCAGCCGGACCGCGACAGGCAGCCCGCCTTTGCCCCGCCCGGCTTTGTGATCGGCATCGTGTGGACGTTCCTGTTTGCCCTGGTCGGGCTGGCGCGCGGGCTGGCGGTTCGCCACGGCACCAGGCCCGTCGTTCGACTCGTCACGATCCTCACCGGGCTATGCCTCGCCTACCCGTTCTACACGCTGGGCTTCCAGGATCGCCTGCCCGACCTGGCAGGGATCGTGGTGACCGGCGTGTTTACCGCCTACGTAATCGCCCGTGCCCGGCGATCGGTGCCGATTGTATCGCTGCCGCTGCTGCCGCTGCTGGCATGGCTAGGTTTCGCAGGCGTTCTGGTGATCTCGGTGGCGCGCCTGAACCCCTGAGCGCCATGCGATCGGCGCTTGCAATCGCCCCTGCCAACCCGTATAAACCGGCCTTCGCTTTGGCGGCGAGGCGGACGCAAGTCCGGGCATGCCCAACCGCCATCTATCCGGCGCCGCAAGGGGCCTTTCCCATACGAGGATCAAATGCCCAAGATGAAGACGAAGAGCGGGGCGAAGAAGCGCTTCCGCGTCACGGCGACTGGCAAGATAAAGTGCAAGCGCGCTTTTACCCAGCACCGCCTGATCAGCAAGACCCACAAGGCCAAGGTCCGCAACCGCGGCACCGGCGTACTGTTCGAGTGCGATGCCGAGATTGTGCGCAACTGGCTGCCCTACAGCCGCAGGAAAGGCTAAGAGATGGCTCACGTAAAACGGGGCGTCACCTCCCACGCCCGTCACAAGAAGGTTCTGAAGCTGGCGAAGGGCTATGTCGGCCGCTCCAGCACCAACTACCGCATTGCGCTGGAGAAGGTCGAAAAGGGGCTCCAGTACGCCTACCGCGACCGCCGCAACAAGAAGCGTGACTTCCGCGGCCTGTGGATCCAGCGCATCAACGCCGGCGTGCGCGAGCACGGCATGACCTACAGCCAGTTCATCGGCGCCCTGAAGAAGGCGGAGATCGACCTGGACCGCAAGGTCCTGTCAGACATCGCCGCGCAGGAGCCGGAGGCGTTCGCCGCACTGGTGGAAGCTGCGAAGGCCGCGCTGGCGAAGGCGGCTTAAGCACCCTGCCTTGTAGTGATGAAAAGGAGGCTTCGGCCTCCTTTTTTGTGAAAACGACGGCAGTGATCGCAGCTGTGATTTCTGGCCGGTCAATAGAATGACCGGCCGCACTACACCGGATAGTTAAGTGTTCAGGGGATTAGACTGTCATTTGCGGCGCCTTCTTCATCCAAAGATTTTACCGGATGCGGCCTGATTGAGGCCAGCCAATATGGGTTTTCGACATCTGCGATGGTTTTGGTCAAAACTTTATCTCGATGTCTTTCGTCTGAGTCATATTTGTTTATCTGCCCTGTCCCCGGCAAGCACCCCGATTCGAAAAGCTGCCAAATCATGCCGACTATCGGAATAAGTGCAACTAACATCCACCATCCGGACTTGTCTCTATCGTGATACCGTCGAAAACTAATAGTAAGCCAAGCCAGAATCATCAGGCAATGCAAGCAGAGTTTGATCATTGAGAACGAAACTTGCACTACTGTATTTGCAGAGTTATGAGCGATATATGGCAGACTTTGCTTTGCGAAGTACTGGGCCGCGACCAAGATCAGCGCTACCGCCCAAAACTCGCTGCGATTGCTGCGCCCATCAGCGGCGGTGACAACGGTCGAGATCGCTCTCGAAATATTTAACAAATTGACCCCTGACACGTTATGTTGAACGGCAGTATAGTTATTTTCTCATAAGATAATAGTTTAGGCTGTAGATGATCTCTGATCACCCGCTGAAATCCAGCCCCATCTCGGTATACCGTTCCCGGTCTTCTTCCCAGTTTTCGCGGACCTTCACGAACAGGGTCATGTGCACGCGGCGGCCCATCAGGTCTTCCAGTTGCAGGCGGGACTGGCGACCGATCTCGCGTATGCGGGTGCCGCCCTTGCCCAGCACGATGCTTTTCTGGCCGTCGCGCATCACGAAAATCACCTGGCTGATCTTGACGCTGCCGTTGTCGAACTCTTCCCACGCCTCCGTCTCCACCGTGCTGGCGTAGGGCAGTTCCTGGTCCAGTTGCAGGTACAGCTGCTCGCGCGTGATCTCGGCCGCGATGCGCCGCCACGGCTGGTCGGATAGTTCGTCGTCGGGATAGAGGAACGGACCCTCGGGCAGCACGCTTGCTAGGTGCGCCTTCAGGTCGTCCAACCCATTGTTGGTCCTGGCGGAGATCATAAAGATATCGCTTACCACTCCCGTATCGTTCAGTGCCTGCGCCAGGGGCAGCAGCCTGGCCGGTTCCACCAGGTCTATCTTCGTCAACGCCGCGACGACCTTGCGCCCCGCCTGCTTCAGCCGTTCGATAATGCTCTTGGCATCCCGCGACAGACGTTCGGTTGAATCGACCAGCAGCACGACGGCATCGGCATCGTCGGCGCCCGACCACGCCGCCGCGACCATCGCGCGGTCCAGCCGCCGCCGGGGCGCAAAGATCCCGGGTGTATCCACGAACAGGAACTGCGTCTCGCCGGACGTGGTGATGCCCAGCACCCGGGTGCGGGTGGTCTGCACCTTCGGGCTGACAATCGCAAGCTTCGTGCCGACCATCGCGTTCAGCAGGGTGGACTTGCCCGCATTGGGCGCGCCGATCAGCGCAACGAACCCACATCTGGTCATGACATTTCCCCCAGCGCGGTGAGCAGGGCGCTTGCCGCCTCACGCTCCGCGATGCGTTTCGACGCGCCCCGTGCGCGTACCGGCTTCACGCTGTTGATGGCGACTTCGACCATGAATTCGGGCGCGTGATCGGGACCGGAGCGCTCGACCATACGGTATTCCGGCAGGCCCAGCCCACGCCCCTGCGACCATTCCTGGAGGCGCGTCTTGGAGTCACCCGTCTCGGGCGCGGCTTCCAGCAGGCTTTGCCAGTAACGGCGGATGAAGGCGCGCGCAGGCTCCAGTCCGCCGTCGAGGTACAGCGCCGCGATGAGGGCTTCGCACACATCACCCAGGATTGTCGCATTGTCGCGCGCCTGCAACGCCACGTCCTTCCCCGATACTCGCACATGCGGCGCGATGCCGGCGCGGCGCGCCACGTCCGCAACACTGTCGCGTGCCGCCAGCGCCGCCAGGGCCTTGGCAAGCTCCCCCTCGCCTGCTCCCGGCTTCAGTTCGGACAGCCATTCGGCCAGAACCAGGCCCAGTACGCGGTCACCCAGGAACTCCAGCCGCTCGTAGTTATGCGGGCCGTATGAAGCGTGGGTAAGCGCCTGCGTCAGCCGCTGCCTGTCGGCGAAACGGTATCCCAGTGCGTCTTCAAGAGCCCCGGCGTCCGGCAAGGCTAATGCTGTGCGCTGGTAAAGAACCGCGACAGGCGCAGATCGGCGGGCCACTTCCAGATTTCCCAGAAATGCGCGTCTTCCTTCAGAGAAAAGAAGATAAACGTCGCCTTCGCCTCCAGGTTGACAAAGGGCACATAGCCGACCTGGCTGAGCACACGGCTGTCGGCCGAGTTGGTGCGGTTATCGCCCATGCAAAAGTAATGCTGCGGCGGGATCACGTATTCCGTGGCGTTGTCCGGCGGCGTGCAGTCAGCGCTGCCGGGGCAGTTATCAAGCGGACCATCGTCGCCATCCTGAAGGATCTCATGTTTCACGCCACCCGGCAGGGTTTCCATGAACTGCCGGTGATGAACGCCGAAATCATCCACGAGATCGGGCATCTTCTCACGTTCGACTGGCTTGCCGTTAATGTAAAGCTGCCCGTGCACGACCTTCAGATGATCGCCCGGCAGGCCGATCACCCGTTTGATGTAGTCGGTGGCGCCGTCCTTGGGCAGCTTGAAGATCACTACATCGCCCCGCGCCGGTTCTTTCGCGAAGATTCGGCCATGGAACACCGGCAAGTCGATCGGAAACGAGAACTCGCTGTAGCCATAGGAAAACTTGGAGGCGAACAGGTAATCACCCACCAGCAGCGTCGGGATCATTGAACCGGAGGGAATGTTGTAAGGCTGGTAGGTAAAGGTGCGCACCACGACGGCGATCAGGATGGCGTAGATCACCGTCTTGATCGTCTCGTTAATGCTTTCCCCCTTCTTGAGCGAAGAAGGCGTATCCTGCTTGCGCATGGGTTCGGTTCCGCGGAGATGACGACAACAGCCTCGGCCAGCGGCTTTTCGTC
>CALMVH010000103.1:1098-3439 GCA_937873165.1 uncultured Rhodospirillales bacterium | reverse complement strand
GACCAGCATGGCGCGCGCGCCGACATAGGTCAGCTCCACCTGTTCGCCCCGGCGTTCCTGGCACAGCTGCAGGATGCCGCCGATGTATTCGTCGGGCAGCAGGATCGTGGCCCTGATCCACGGTTCCTCCATGTGGTCGATCTTCATCGGGTCCGGCATGTCGGCCGGATTGTAGAGGTCGATCACCTTGCCGTCAGTCAGGTACACCTTGTAGACGACCGAGGGCGCGGTCGCGATCATGTCGAGGTCGAATTCGCGCTCCAGCCGCTCCTGGATGATTTCCATGTGCAGCAATCCCAGGAACCCGCAACGGAAGCCGAAGCCCAGCGCTTGGCTGCTTTCCGGTTCGTAGTGGAAGCTGGCGTCGTTCAGCGCCAGCTTGCCCAGGCTGTCGCGCATGTGGTCGAACTGCGCCGCATCGACCGGGAACAGGCTGCAGAACACGACGGGCACCGAAGGCTTGAACCCAGCCAGCGGCTCGCTCGCCTGGCGGCGCTCCTCCGTGATCGTGTCGCCGACCTTGGTTTCGGTGATCGCCTTGATGTTGGCGGTGATGAAGCCCATCTCGCCCGGCCCCAGCCGGTCGATGATGACGCGGCGCGGCGTGAACATGCCCACGCGGTCGACATCGCGCGCGATGCCGGATTGCATGAAGCGCACCTTCTGCCCGGCGCGCAGTTCGCCATCGACCACGCGCACCAGGATCACGACGCCGAGATAGGCATCGTACCAGCTGTCCACCAGCAAGGCCTTCAGGGGCGCGTTCAAGTCGCCTTTCGGGGCCGGCAGGCGCAGTACGATGTCTTCCAGTAATTCGTCGATTCCGAGGCCGGTCTTGGCCGAAATCGGCACCGCGTCGGAGGCGTCGATCCCGATCACATCCTCGATCTGCTTCTTCACGCGATCGACGTCGGCGGCGGGCAGATCGACCTTGTTGATGACCGGCACGATTTCGTGATTGTTGTCGATGGCCTGATAGACGTTCGCCAGCGTCTGGGCCTCGACACCCTGGGTGGAATCCACTACTAGCAGCGAGCCTTCGCACGCGGCCAGCGAACGGCTGACCTCGTAGGCGAAATCGACGTGGCCAGGCGTGTCCATCAGCTTAAACAGGTACTCCCGCCCATCCTTGGCCTTGTACGCCAGCCTCACCGTCTGCGCCTTGATGGTGATGCCGCGCTCGCGCTCGATGTCCATCGAGTCGAGCACCTGCCCCTTCATCTCGCGCTTCTCCAGGCCCCCGCAGGTCTCGATCAGCCGGTCGGCAAGGGTCGACTTGCCGTGGTCGATATGGGCGATGATGGCGAAGTTACGGATATGGGAAAGGTCGGTCATGGTGTGCGGCGGAGCATAGGGACCGTGGCCTGACCGTGCAACGGGCCTTTAAGCATTAAGATGGAGGAAGTCGATACCTCGTCGCGACTTTTCCGTTCAGTTTAAGCTTGCGTTAGTGTACTGTTCGAAATGGCAAAAAATCAGAGTTCCATACGTCCGGTCCATCGGCTGATGGCCGCTACCGCGACGGTGCTGGGCCTTTCCATGAGTGCTGTACAGGCACAACCTGTTGCGGGTGCGCCCCTGCCACCTGGCTTTGCGCCGACGGGCAGAATTGATGGTACCGACTGCAAGTCCAACAATGCCTGCAACGTTGCATCGCAAACCTTTGCCGCTCCCAATGGGCAGGAACTGACGCGTCTGTCGGTCAAAACAGATGGTAAATGGAATGTTTGCGAGGCAGTGAACGGATCAGCCTATGCGTATCCGCTTAACTCACCCGCGGATTGGCAGCCTATTGCTCCGGCTCCTATGGAGCAGATCAGACGGACAACGGACGAGGCGGACCCTGCCGTTGCAGCCGATCCGGCCCTACCGTCGATTGGCAGAGCCTTGACTGACTATTATCGATGCAAGCCGCCGACGCCGGCAATTCCGATCAGCTAAAGAGTCGCAGCCGGTTCCCGTCTGTCAGCCACCGAGTGTCTTATGGCAAGTAGCAGCGCCAATCCTGGCAACGCCATGAAGGGCGCGATCAGGAAGAACATCGGCCATCCCAAAGCCGCTACCACATACCCCGTCTGTGACGTGAGTGTCTCACCAGTTAGGGCTGCCAGCGAGGTAAGCAGGGCAAACTGCGTGGCTGTGAAACGCTTGTTGCACAGTGCGGCTATATAAGTGCCGAAAGCCGTGGCGGCCATGGCCCCGGTCGCATTTTCCAGTGCAACAGCCGTGACAAGAACGGCAAGCGTGTGCCCCGCCAACGACACCCACAAGAACGCATACAACGCCAAAGCCTGCGCGATGCCGCACCCCAACAGGCTGCGCCACAGCCCGATGCGAATGA
>CALMVH010000103.1:668-1088 GCA_937873165.1 uncultured Rhodospirillales bacterium | reverse complement strand
ATTGACCAGCCAGGCTCCGGCAAATCCTCCCGCGATGGTGGCAGCCAACCCGAACACCTTGGTGACGCTGGCAACCTCCCCCTTGCTGAAGCCCATGTCCTTGTAGAACGGCGAGGTCAGGCCGAGCGCGAGTACCGGCGCCAGTTTGTAGAACACGATGAACGCCAGGATCAGCGGCCAGCCCGGCCGTTTTGCAAAATCCGCGAAGGGTTTTACGATTGCCGTACCCAGCCAGTTCAGCATTCCCGATATCGGCGCAGGCCGAATGATTGGCTCCGGCGCGATGACCATGCCGATCACGCCGACCACGACAAACCCCGCCATGGCGCGGTAGGCGGTGTGCCAGTCCGTCCATTGCGCGCAGTACAGCGCTCCCGCGCCTGCCACAAGCATGCCGATGCGGTAGCCCAGGGTCGTGAT
>CALMVH010000103.1:321-658 GCA_937873165.1 uncultured Rhodospirillales bacterium | reverse complement strand
CGCCCAGCGCGTATTCGGCCGGGTCCAGCATGTCGATGCGCAGCGCGTCGATCACGATATCCTGGCTGGCCGACAGGAACGCGACCAGCACCGCCATCCCCACGGTCGTGCCCGGGTGCAGGGCGGGATCGCTTCCCGACAAGCCCAGAAGCGCGGCGATCAAGCCTGCCTGCAGCAGCAACCCCCAGCCCCGTCGCCGGCCCAGCCCAAGAATCGGCAGGCGCGCATTATCGAAAACGGGCGACCACAGGAACTTGGCCGCGTAGGGCAGCGATACCAGCGAGAACAGGCCGATGGTCCGGATATCGATCCCGGCGTCCGACAGCCAGTACTTCAA
>CALMVH010000103.1:0-311 GCA_937873165.1 uncultured Rhodospirillales bacterium | reverse complement strand
CAATGTGCCGCCTACCAGCAGCAGCGGCAGCCCGCTGGAAAACCCCAGCAGGAAGATCGACAGGAAGCGGCGATCGCGCAGATGCCGTAGCGAAGCCATGTGCGACAATCGCTACCTGTTGCGCTTTAAGCCTGCAAGGGGCATCTGATCATGCATGCTTCCCTTATTCCTGATCGTGTTTATCGATTTGGTCGGCTTCGGCATCATGATGCCACTCCTGCCCTACTATGCCGCGCATTTCCAGGCCAGCGATCACACCGTCAGCCTGTTGTTCGGCATGTACTCCATCGGGCAGTTCGTCGCCGCGCCCT
>CALMVH010000102.1 GCA_937873165.1 uncultured Rhodospirillales bacterium | reverse complement strand
AGACATGGACGGGGAATGGGATGTCCTGACGGTGGGTCGGCACGCGGTCGGTCTGCCTCGATGATGCTGGGGGCGGAGACTACGCTGTCCCAAGGGCAGGAGTGCAGCCGAATCGCGGGCCCCGGCGGTTTGACGGGCGGCGGGGAACGGCTGGGCGTGGTGTCATGAAATGGTGTCATGGACCCGCGCCGGGGGGTTCCAGGTTGGGAGCGGCCGTCGGAGGACGTTCGAGGGAGGCGCGCCGATCTGCAATTCGTCTCAATATTTGTAAATTCACCGTTCAAGCAGGGGGTCAGGCAAGGGTCGCTGCACGGCTTGCTTGAAACTGCGCGCCAAAGCGGGGCGGGACATGAAAGTCTTGGTAATACCGGCAGTTGGCCGTACAGTTACCGCCGAGGTCCATCATGGCAGGCATCGCGAGAAAGCCGGTCGATCGCACGCGAGGCGAACGGCTTGAGGCCCGCATCACGGCGGACCAGAAGGCGTTGATCCAGCGCGCCGCCGAGCTCGAAGGCCACAGCGTCACCGACTACGTGGTCAGCAGCGTGCAGGATGCGGCCAGGCGCACCGTCGAGGCTCACGACGTGATGGTACTGAGCGCTGCCCAGAGCCGGGCCTTCGTCGATGCCCTGCTCGATCCGCCGCCGGTCAACGAGCGCCTGCGGGACAGTGTCCGACGCCACCGGGCCGCGATGGGCGGTTGAAGCGGCGTTGGATCGCGGAGCCATCCGCATCCAGCCGCTGGGCACGGATCACGACCGCGTCGCGTTCTCGTGTGGCGTGCCGGCCCTCGACCGCCACCTGCGGGAACAGGCCGGCCAGGATGCGAGGCGCCGCGTGGCCGCCCCGTTCGTGGCCACGGCCGACGGCGCGAACGTGCTCGGGTTCTAGACGCTGTCCGCCACGTCCATCGGACTTACGGACATTCCGGCGGCACTCGCGAAGAAGCTGCCCCGCTATCCCCGCCTGCCCGCCACCCTTCTCGGCCGTCTCGCGACCGACCTGTCGGCCCGCGGGATCGGGCTTGGCCGGGTGTTGCTGGTGGACGCGATCTCGCACGCAGTCCGGAGCGAGATTGCCTCCTTCGCCATGGTGCTGGACGCCAAGGACGAAGGCGCCGCGTCGTTCTATGCGCGCGAGGGTTTCATCCGACTACCCGGCACGCCGATCCGCTTCGTCCGGCGCATGAACGACCTCGCCGCGCTGGTCGACGCCTCGTGACCCCCGCCGTACCCGGATCGACACGGAGCTTTAAGCCGCCGCGTGGATCGTGCATATCCACGACGAGCCATACCTGCGTCGCCATCCTGCCCGGCGTCGAAGACCTGCTCAACCCCAGGCCAGCTCGTTGCGCCCCAAGCTGATCCTGCTCAAACAGGCTTATCAGATCTTCTTCACAATCCGTGCTCTTCCTTGAGCGTCAGCAAGTCAGTCTCGAATTGCCCGGCCATGGATTGGATGTAGATGCGGGTGATGTCGCCCTGATTTTGATGCTCGATGAGCTTCTTCAGGTCGGACTGGCGTTGTGTCCAGGTCAGGCCATCGGTGAAGAACAGGAACGAGGTATCGGCCCGCTTGGCGGCGATGATGGCGCGCACGTCGCCGAGGACGTCCGACATCTTCGATCCGGTCGCACCGAAGCCCTTGGACTCCACCACGATACGCGGATCGAAACGGTTCGGGATGGCGAAGTCGAACTTGGCGGTCACCCCATTCCTACCGGTGAACGTGGCCCTGACCTCGTAGCCGCCCTTGCCGAACACGCGCCTGATGCTGTTCTCCACGAGATCCTCGGCGATGCGGCCGCGCTTCTGCCCCGAGATGGCGCTGCCCCTGCCGCTGCGGAGGCGCTCGACCAGGGTGTCGGTCCAGTGCAGGGAGCGCGTGGCCTCGGTCGCCATGGCGTCGAGCAGGCCGAGATCCGTTAGGACCGTCAGGAACGCCGCGGGGTCCTTCCTGTAGCGTTGCAGGCCGGCGCCGCCGGCGCCGAGCGCTTCCGCGAGGCTGCCGGAAAACTGGTCCTTGGACAGGCCCAGGAAGGTCCGGATGATCAACAGGCCGTCGTCGAAGTCCTGGCCGGTCAGGAGGGTCGATGGCTTGCCGTTCTCGATGATGTCGCGGATGTCGCCTTCATCGTAGGACGTCTTGATCGGGAAGGCCCTGAGCCGCTCGATGACCCGGCTGGCAACCTCGTCCTGCCACTCGACCTGCAGGGGCTGCAGGCTTGCCAGGATGTGGGACAGCGTCTGCGTCGCCCGGCGCACGCCTCAGCGTCCCACGATGAGGTATTCCTGAACCGTCGCGCGCTCGACGCCGGCATGGGTCCCGAAATGGTATCGATGGTCACGCTCGTGGACGGTGATCCTACCCTTGTGGCGGCGCATCAGGGCGGTCAGCACGTCCAGGTCGGGGTAGCCGTTGCTGCTGTAGGACAGCACGATGGTGCTGTCGCGATAAAGGTGGAACAGGCGGTCGAACGCCTCGATGGCGGTCCTGCGCGAGCCGAACGGCGTCGCCCGCTTCTCGATCTTGCGGACTTTGGTCCGTTCCATGATCGGGAGGCCCTGCCAGTAGCAGGACAGGCCTTCGAGGAAGTGGTAGCGCTTGACGTAGCAGTTGTCGTCGGAGCGCGGGACGTAGGGCGGGTCCAGGTACGCCAGGTCGATGCCGGCCGGCTCCGTCGAGAACACGTCGGCCCGCACCGCGGTGTTGCGGTGCCCGTTGTCGAAGACCACCCGGTTGAAGGCCTGGACCTGCTCCAGGAAATGCTCCTCGATGGTCAGCCGCAGGTCCCTGCGTCCGTCGTCGTAGCGGGACAAGTCGCCGCTCACGGTGAACACGCCCCGCGGCTGCTTCTTGAGGCAGGACCGGATCAGGGCGGCCCGGGCCAGGGCGGCCTGGGCCGGGTTGCCGAGCCTGGAGATGTTGGCCGACACCTGGTCCAGGAAACGCAGGTCCTCCGGGGTGTAGAACACGCCGGCGAAGGTCCTGCGGATGAAGTCCGGCGCGTCCGGGGCGGGGGCCAGGAGCCGGGCCATGGCGGGGGCGTCCAGTCGATGCTGCGCGTTCACCATCGTGGCGGTGGCCAGCACGACCGGGAAGTTCAGGAAGTCGCTGGCGACCACCCGCTTGCCCATCGCCTTCATCAGGTAGGATACGCATCCGCTACCGACGAACGGGTCGGCCGCCGTGTTGAACTCCAGGCCGCCCAGCACGCCGTGGATCCACGGCAGCAGCCGGTGCTTGGAACCCATGTAGCGCAGTTCGGGATAGTCCAGGACCCGGGCCGGCAGGGACGGCGCCGGCAGCGGGGGCGCCGGCACCGCCGGATTGGGATCATGAGCCGGGACGGGCGTGAACGGGAAGGCCAGCTGGCCGCAGAGCCTCCTTGCCGCCGTCATCGGTCGTTCCGCCGCATCGGAGTCGCCATGCCGTGCCAGATGACAGCCCGGGCCGGATCGGTACAGATCATGTTGGTAAAGTCGCCATGATGTATGGATGACGGGATAACTTGAATGGTTGTTCAGCCCAACAAGGCTACGACATAGAAGGTGTCAGACTTGCCGCGCCTGGAGTCTTGTTCTTCAACTGCATCGCCCCGGTGATCTTCATCGTTTCGACGCTCACCCGGCAGACTTTTCCAATGAGAACGACGAGATCTCCCTTCATGTCGGCCAAGCGGTAGCTGTTGAAAGAGGCGGCGACCACAGGGTCTTTTGGCTTCCTTTCCTTGTGTTGCTCCAGCACCCAATCTAGTGCGGAGCGGTTCCCCAACTGGTAGGTCCATGCTTCCGGAGGGATGTTCGACAGCGTGGTGACGCTGTCAACTAGCACGGACTTCTTGTCCTTGCTCGCCCTCAGCAGCACCTTAGGACGCTGCGTTGCGGCTGCTTCTTTCGGTGGTGTGTCGGAGCGTTGGAGCGGCCACGGCGTAACTTTCTCGAACCCCACGTGCAGGGCCATCAGGTCCCGGCCCCAGTCCGACCACGTCCAGAAGTCCTCGTAGAATGGAATGCGAGGGAACTCCCTGCGGAGGTTCAGGGCGTAGCGCTGGCGGTATGACGGATCGTAGAGGACGGCATAGACGTAATTGAAGATGCTCTCCTTAGTGAGCTTGCGCGAGCCACCGGCTGGCCGTGCACGCTTCTTCGGCTTGATCCCTTCGTCAGACTCGGCGTCGGTCGCATCCGCTCGACCTGGGGACAGCAAACCCGTCGTCCCATATGTCTTCTCGAACAAGCGTAACGCCCAATCAGTGATGTTGTCGATGCGCTCGCCGTCCGAGGCGAAACGGTAAAGGGGAACCTGCTGGTAGCCGTCGATCGCCGCTCCGAAATGAAGGTCCGCGGGCTGATCGATCGCGAGAATGCAGGTGCCGGTCCGTGATCCTATGTCGCTGAAGCAGATTGCCCTGTTGTCCTTCCCCAGGGGAAAGAAGGTATCGAGGCCGCCGGCGCGATCAATGAACAGGTTCGTCTGGTAGAGCCAGCGTGGGACGAACGGCCGATAGTTAGCCTTCCTAAGTGCGTTTGGATTAAACTCTTCGCGCTTCCCGGCTTTCAAGTGCCGTTTCAGCGTCTCTGACCATTTCAGCGTGCTGGGGTAAGTTTCTGATCCCTGCGGCAGCGCGTCGTATGCCTTGATTAGGGCCTTAACCTTCTTCTCGACGTCGTCCTTGTCAAAGCCATAGAGCCAGTCGTCGCGGTTGGTCGAAATACCGAGCGCATAGTTCTTGAAGATGGCCCGGACCTGCACGGGGGTCCGGGCGCCCTTGGTCACCTTGGAGGCGACGGGCGGGAAGGCGTCCCAGTCGTTCTCGATCAGGCTGACCCAGTTGTACTTGGCATCCGGCCTTATTGCCTTGAAACCGATGTCACCCAGCGTCTTGTCCGCGATGAACGCCTGCTTCTCGTTGAGCTTGGCATAGTCGTTTACCGCGGCGTAGTGGATGGTGCAGCCCTTTGTTGACGATTTCCGGACGAGGAAGCTGATGGCGATTCCGACCTTGATCGCGTTCTCGAAGATGTTGTCGCCTTCCCTCTTCCTCGGCTCGCCGCTAGTCCGGGCGTCCCCCTTGAAGTCGATGATGTAGATGTCGCAGAACTGCTCAGCAGCAATTTTGCGGAAGCCGTCGTAGTTGGCCTTCTTGACGAAGCTGTTGTTCGAAATGAAAGCAATCACACCTTCATCCCCGAGCCGGTCGGTGGCCCATCGAAAGAATCGAGTATACATGTCATAGAGCTTCGTCTTCTGGGCAGACGACTGCTTGATGTAAGTGTCTTTAATAATCAAGTCGATGTGAGGATAGGTACGGTTCTTGTTGTTGTCGTTCTCGTTCTGTTGGTTGGCATTATAGGGCGGGTTACCGAGCACCACCGATATCTTAGCGCGGTTCTGTCGCTGGACCCGCTCCACGTTCTTATCTGACAGCGCTGCCAATAGATCGTGCTGATGGCCGCGCCTGATGCCGAGACCCTCGACGTTGTCGAGAGTGTCGACGAAGCATAGGCTTGGGAACTCGACATATTTTTTGGTGATCTGGCTGTATGTGGCTTCGATATTCAGATTAGCCACGTAGTAAGGGAGGATTGCCACCTCGTTCGCATGAATCTCGTTCTCGTATTTCCACATCATCTTCGCGGGCTGCCCCCGGAAGCGTTCGAGAAGCTCGCAGACGAAGGTGCCAGTCCCGGCGGCCGGGTCCAGGATCTCCACACCCTGGTCGATCAGCCCTTTGCCGAAATGCTTCTGAGTCAGATGATCGGCGCCGTCGACGATGAAGCGGACGATGTCGCTCGGGGTGTAGACCACGCCCAGGCGGTCCGCCTTCTTCTTGTCGTATATCTTGTAAAAGTTTTCGTAGATCACCCGTAGGAACTGCTGCTTTTCGGTATGCGATGTGATCAGCGCGGCCGTCGACCGGATTGTGGCGTAGTATGGCTCCAGGCCGTATAGCGTGTCTTTCTTGACTGACCCCGTGAAAAACTCTTCCTCAAGCTCGTAAAGCTGGCTAGCTATATTGTTCTTCTTATGGAAATCGCTCTCGTTGAAGACGTGAGAGAAGATCTCCTCAGTCAGGATGTGCTGGACTAGCATCTCGCGGATGTCGGAGTCGTTGACACTTGGGTTGATCGTGCGCTGGGCGTGCTTTAGGAAGACCGCCGCCCTCCGCTTGAATTTGGCATTCGCCTTGTAGGCGTCCGCTATTTTGTCGCGAAGTGCCGCCAGCACGTCTGGCATGTCATGCTGGAACTGCCGGACGGCCTTACGGAAGTCGGCGATTTCCTTTCGTTCATAACCGAAGAACAGAGTGAGCAGCTTAAGCAGTTCTTTTCCATCGGTCACCTTGCAGCGGAGCACCCGCTGCCGGTCCTGGATCAGGACCGCCTCTCGCGAATCCTCGAAAATGATGTTGTCCTGGGGGTATCCCTTGCGGAGCTTCTTCTCGATTTCGATGTCTAGGTCATCGTCCTTGGCTTCCCAGTAGCCTAATGGCACGCGGAGATCATGCAGAATGGTTCCGTCCGGCCGGATCTGCGTCTTCTGGTTCGAGATGAATTGGTATTGGGCGACGAACTGGAGGTTCCTGCCCTTCGACCACGCCTTCAGCAGGTCCTTGAATGCCTCGCTGATGACGCCCTCGGTCGTGGTGCCAGAGAACTTTCTCAGCCGGTCGATCTCGTTGAAATAGGTGTCGATAAGCTGCCGGCTCATGTTCCCCCGTTCGAAAGACCGGTCATGTTGTCTATACCGTAACATGACCTCCAAGCTCGACCAAAGTCGAACGCTTGAACGAGTGGCACCTCACGATTTTATACCCGCCCCGGCAGCCTGCCTTTCCATGGCGGACAGGCCGCTTCCGGCCATACCCAATCACGTCAACTCGTACCGATGAAAGGTTACCGGTACACCGGACCGTCGTTACTCGAACGGCGTCGCGGCCGACGGCCGCTGCAGCATCGCCATCAGCTCGCGGCGGGTATCGGAGTTGGTGCGGAAGGCGCCCAGCATGCGGCTGGTCACCATCGAGACGCCGG
>CALMVH010000101.1 GCA_937873165.1 uncultured Rhodospirillales bacterium | reverse complement strand
TGCCCCCCGTATAGGTGTTAGTGCCGGTGAACAGCAAATCGCCGCTGCCGACCTAGCTGAAAGATAAGCAAACCGATAAAGAACAAGAGTAAATAGTATTCGCAGTCTGGGTGTCCGTCAGCGTCTGCCCGTTGCTGATTGTCATGTCCGTCGATCCCGACAGGTTCGTGACTGCCTGCGCGAAGACCGGCGAAAGAGTGACAATCGTCAATGCGGTTCCCGCAAGCAGGGCAATACGAAGCGTACGGAAGCGGCTTTTTGTATAGACGGAAGACATGTCAGGTCCGTTACCGGTGTTAGCTCGATAAAGCAGATTGGCCGCGGAAAATCCAGACTATCAATTTGCGAGCATACCCCATCGGACCTGTTCTGCGGTTACACTTGTTAAAATCCCTTTTCTTTAGCCGGCTACCTGCGGCCAGATGAAGCTGCCCTGATCCAGCCTCTTGGTGAACAGGCACAGTCCGTTGCCATCCCAGAACAGGATCTTGACCAGGTTTGCCTTGCGGCCCCGGAAGGCGAACAGATGGCCCGAGAAAGGGTCGGCCCGCAGCACGCTCTGCACCCGCATGGCCAGGCCATCCAGCCCCTTTCTCATGTCGGTCACGCTCGCCGCCATATGAACCCGGACGTTCGCGCCCGAGGGAAGCAGCATCATGACGCCGCTCCTTCCAGCATCGCAATCATCGCCCGCACCGTCTCGGGATCGGTGTCCCGTCCAAAACGTACGCGCCGTCCGCCGGTCAGTTCGACCTCGATCTCCTGCGGCGCCCGTTCGAAGACGAGCGGCACCCGGCTCGATGCTGGCGCCGTTGCAACGGGCAACGCCCCATCGCTGACGGTCACCGGCAGGAATACCGGTTCAGGCGCAGGCGCCAGTTCCTGCTTCCAACGTAGTAGCACCCGCGCGCTGATACGATGACGACGCGCGACCGCCGATACCGAGGCGCCAGCGCGTGAGGCGTCCGCCACGATGCGCGTCTTGTCCGCCAGACTGAAGTTGCGGCGGGCTTCCGGAACCGCGCGCGCTGACGGAATGTACCCGGTGAGTTCGCCCCAATGTCCCTGTCAGTCATATGACTAGACATATGACTAAGCCCGCCGCGGCGGTACAACAGACCCGCCTTGCGCGACTCTTCCTCACCCTGGAACTGAATACGCCAGTTGCCGAACCGCTTCAGCGGCAGACCGTGCGACGCGCAGTATTCTCGCTGGTTGAGCGCGCCCCGCGCCCATTCATCGTGGTGGAAACGCCAGAACGCCTCCAGTTCCCCTCGCCGTTCACGACTGAGACGCGGCATATCCAACCTCCTTCACGCTATGATCCGGGGAGGAGCAAATCTACAAATCATCGCCACCAGGCAACCGTGTCACGTGTCACCGCCGGACGCTCACAACGGTTCCCTGTTCTTCAAAATCATTTCCCTGATACGATCTGAAAATTCCCTGTTCTGATTCAGTCTAAACCTGTCTTACATGGCCGCTGCGGCCAGCGTTTCTGCCGTTCTCAAGCGATCGATGGTCGCTGAATGTCGTCTTTAATGTACAAATTCCCTGTATTTTCCCTGATAAACAGGGAATCTGGCTATTGAGACGGGTTCGACGCAGACTGCGTCCACCGCCACCGACTTTCCGTTTATTCACAATGACTTAGATCATTTTTATCTTTGCCGCAGGTCTGCGCGGCTCGCCAGGCCGTCGTCACGAGAGACTTCCAAAATCCGAGCAATGGCCGGCCGATCTTGCCGGCATGTCTCGAATGGCTTTTTGGGCAGTGCTGAGAGCGTTGGTGAGCATCTGTTTCGGTTTCTGGCTGCGTTGCCGAATTACTGGCTTTGGATCGAATGAGAAACGCGCCGCCCATGCCTGAGCGATGCGTTCATTCGCGTTCTTATGCTTACGCCAACCAGATCGTCGGCGATGTAGGCGGCTCCCGTACCGAGGTTGGTCGTAACGCCATTGGCATTGTAGCTGACAGCATCGTTGGACTGGTTGATGTCGACGGTTCCGCCCAGAAGCAGGCCGATCTGGATGGTCGAGCCGAACTGAAGGCTGGAGATCATCGAGGGATTGATCTGGAAGCTTGAAGAGCCGGACGAGATCCACAAATCCTTGGTCAGGCCTTCCAGGTACCCGGTCGACATCGTGTAAGTCAGGCCGTTCGCCTGCAGCGTAAATGAGAAGTCGGGGTCTACATCCGGAGTTATAGTGCCGGAAAAATTAAAGGGAAACGTGATATCGTCGTAGGTAAACGTCCCCGTTCCACCACTCGACATCCTAAGTTGAGAAACAGGGTTTCCGCTGGTATCTGAATATTCATATGTGATCCCATTTGTGCTTGTGGTTGTCAGGCATGAACCGCCATCCGATGCATAAACAAGGTCATAGTTTATGTTGTTTTGGGTATGCTCAATAACTGGAAGACCATTTTCATCTGTAAACGTGTAAGAAGGTGATGTGGTTGCAGGAACATTTGGGAGGGAATATCCACCTTGGACAAGTGCAGTTTGAAAAGGAGTTATGTAAGGTTCGACGTTCTTGTTAAAGAAGGCGATCCATTGTTCATCAAGTCCGTCACTAGCGGGGCCGTCATGGTACAGGGAATATATACTTGCTGGACCTAGCCCTAAAGATTGAGCTTGATTATAACATTCAAGAAAACGCACTACCGTAGCATTGGCCTGATAGCTAAGATTCCAGATATAGTTGTCACCTTCAATGCCTTCCCAAGTCCCATTTGAAATCTGCCCGATACCGAAAGGCCCTGTAGTGGATGCAGCATCCGGATTAAAACCAGACTCAGCACGTACAATTTATAACAACAGTGCAGTTTGATACTGACTAAGATTATCTACAACGGCGGCTTGAATAAGAGCGTTGATAGTTGACTCTTGCACGGAAACAGAGGCTTCACCTACACCTCTGCATACCCCGCAGGACGACCAGCGGTGTTATCAATCGAGTCTGTGAGATGCTGTGCATCATAATACTTCTCGGGAATATCCTCTATTGAAGAGACACCTAAATCTGGAGACAGAAGGTTTACAAAAGGATTTGTCATTTTACATTCCTGATAGTTTTCCATTCTCCATAAGACAGGTCTTTTGAGCCTGCAATACTCTTTTCTTGTTTTCCATTGCGGGTCAAAATAATTCCATTCTCAGTGTAAGTAAAGTATTGTACGCACATCGCTGCATCACAGTCTGGAGAATACTGTATACTAAAATAAACAGAGTTTCTTGTTCTTGTACAGGCAAAAGCATCCGCTATCTTGGGCACTGCAAACTCCTGAGTTATACCGTGTACTTCCGGACTCAAATAACTACCGTCTTGCAACAAAAAGCGAAGACTGCTTGCAACGCAAACGCCATCTCTTCTTTGACTATTCTGAAACTTTGTACAAGTAATTGTCGCCTTTGTTTTGCCACAGGTAAGCTCAATATGATCCTTATCCTTAGCCATGGCTGGAAAAACATTAAGAAATGTCAGCGCCATCAAGCCAAGCGTCGCCGGAAAGTTTTTGATTGGGACAAAAATCATTTTACCAGTTCTCAGTCTCTTCCAAACCGCTGTGCGCGTATTGAAAGCTAAACGCAACATTAATTTGTATAAATCTTGATACACTTATGCCGCGAGCGCGGCGAGGCCGTCGGCGTAGTGGTAGGGTGTGGGTCCGCCCGCGAAGAACTCGCTTATCGTCTGGGTAATGTTCGTGATGGCCGTGCCGCTGGGATCGTACACGAACATGCCCGTGCCGCTGTTCATCCAGCTGGTGTGGAACGTCTCGAACGCGCCCGATGGCGTCGTGGCCGGGCCGTTGCCCGCCGCGTTCAGGTTGGTGTCGAAGAACGTGTCGCCGTTGATCCAGTTGGTCAGGCCGATGCCGTTGCCGGTCAGGTCCACCAGCAGGGGGTCGATGTCGATCAGGCTGGGCGCGAAGCTGCCGTCGTTCGCCAGCGCCTGGTAGTAGTCGAACAGGTCCTGCGACAGCGCGGTGTTGTACTGCG
>CALMVH010000100.1 GCA_937873165.1 uncultured Rhodospirillales bacterium | reverse complement strand
ACCTGCATCCGATGGAGCCGCGAAATGATAACTCCCGGACGCATCGTTCCCTGGGCGATCGGCGCGCTGGTGCTGCTGGTTGTCGTTTCGTCCACACTGTTCACCGTCGATCAGACTGAACAAGCGCTGGTGGTGCGCTTCGGCGAGGTGGTGCGCCAGATCACGAAGCCGGGCTTGAATGTAAAGGGGCCGTTCATCGAGGATGCGGTGGTATTCGACAACCGTATCCTCAACCTCGATCCGCCGCCGGCGACGCTAACCCTGTCGGACCAGAAGCGCCTGGTGATCGATGCGTTCACCCGCTGGCGCATCACCGACCCGCTGCTGTTCTACAAGGCGCTGCATACCGAGGAAAATGCCGAAACGCGCCTCAGCAACCTGATCAACGGGTCGATGCAGGACGTGATGGGCAAGGTGACCCTGCCCGACCTGCTGACGGAAAAGCGCGACACCGTAATGCACTCGGTGCGCGACATGGTGAATGGCGCGGTCAAGCCGTTCGGCGTCACCATTGTCGATATCCGCATCGGGCAGGCGATCCTGCCGCAGCAGACGCTGGACTCCGTGTATGCGCGGATGGCGTCGGAACGCAAGCGCGAGGCGGCCAGCTACCGCGCGGGCGGTGAACAGAAGAGCCAGGAGATCCGGGCCAAGGCGGATGCCGAACGCACGGTGATCATCAGCGGCGCCGAAAAGGACTCGCAAGATATACGGGGCGCTGGCGACGAGAAGGCGATCGAGATCTATGCCGATGCGGCAAAGCTGGATCCCGATTTCTATGTATTCTACCGTTCGCTTCAAGCGTACCGTACGGCGCTGCCCGGCGACAATACGACCTACGTGCTGTCGCCGAACTCGGAGTTTTTCCGGTACTTTGGCGATGCGTCGGAGCACACTGGAAAATCCCGCGCGACTCCGTAGCGTACGGCAATGCAGACCCTATATTGGCAGTAGACGACCAGACGGGATCACGAAATGATGAGCGACACAGAAAATACCGAAGCATTCAACGAGAACCAGGAAAGCGCGGCCGCAACGCCGCCTGCCGGCGACACGACGCGCCTGGCCGCGCTGGAAGCTGAAATTGCCGAGTTGAAGGACAAAGTCCTGCGCGCGCTGGCCGAAGGCGAAAACATTCGCCGCCGGGGAGAGCGCGAGCGCGAGGATACGGCGAAGTTCGCGATTTCGAAATTCGCGCAGAACCTGCTGCCGGTTGCCGACAACCTGCGCCGCGCGGTGGAAGCCATTCCCGAGGGCCACAGTAACGAGCTGCTGTCGAAAGTAGTCGAGGGCATCGAGGGCACGGAGCGGGCCCTGCTGGCCGCGTTCGAAAAGTCAGGCATCGTCAAGATCGAGGCGCTGGAAAAGCCCTTCGACGCTAATTTCCACGAGGTGATGATCGAAATGGATTATCGTGAAAAGGTGGCGGGAACGGTGGTGCAGCTATTCGAGACCGGTTACCTGATCGACCAGCGCCTGTTGCGCCCGGCCCGGGTCGCCGTAGCCAAGGGCGGTCCGCGTGAACGGCTGGACACGAACGCCTGAATGCCTCTGCCACTTGTATGGTTTGCTGACGATAGTCTGTCACTCCCGCTTTCGCGGGAGTGACAGACTATCGTACAGGGATACAATCTAACTATTCTGGTTCCCGGCTTAACGGGAATAACCTTTATCAATCCGGCGTTACCGCATTATCATTACTGCGTTTCGGTCTTGGCGGCCGAACCGCCTTTTTCCTCGTACATGGGGGTGCTGCCCGAGACGGTCGGAGCAACACCGCCGCCGGTCAAAGTGCCCATTGCGCCGGTTGTCTGCTTCTGCCCGCCGTTCTCCTGACCCTGCAACTGCTGGACCTCGGTATTCGACAGCGTGTTATCCGTCTGGGGAACCTGGTTCCCGGCTTCCTTGTCCATCGTGGTCGTGGCATCGCTCGCGGACTCCGGCGTGGCGGTGCCTTGCGCCATCACTGGCATCGTGCTTAAGGACATAAAGGCCATGATTGCAAAGGGGGTGCGGAACATGGGAAACCTCGTTTACGATTATGGCTAAAAAACGTTTTCAGGCTGCGGGATGTTCCTTGATGCCCCGCAAATTCTCATGGTTTTCGCGAAACCATCGATAGGATTTGCGCAAGCCATCTTCCAGGGTCGTGGTCGCCCGCCAGCCAAGGGCTGTCAGCTTGGAAACATCCAGCAACTTGCGGGGCGTGCCGTCCGGCTTGTCGCGGTCGAACACGATATCGCCTTCGAACCCCACGGTTTGCGCTACCAGCCGGGCAAGGTCCGCTACTGTAACATCGGTACCGGTTCCTACATTCACATGGCTTTCGCCATCGTATGCCTGCATCAGAAACACAAGCGCGTCGGCAAGATCCTCGCTGAAGAGGAACTCACGCCGTGGCGTTCCGCTGCCCCATACCGTCATCGTGCCGCCCTGCACGCGGGCCTCGTCGGCCTTGCGGATCAGGGCGGGAATAACGTGGCTGGCATTCAGATCGAAGAAATCATTGTAGCCGTACAAGTTGGTCGGCATGGCTGAGATAAAGCGGCATCCGTACTGGCGGCGATATGCCTGGCACATCCTGATGCCCGCGATCTTCGCGATGGCGTACCACTGGTTAGTGGATTCCAGCGGGCCGGTCAGAAGCGAGTCTTCTGTTAGCGGCTGCGGCGCCAGCTTCGGGTAGATGCACGAGGTACCGAGGAACAGCAGCTTTTCGACACCGGTCCGCCACGCGGCATGGACGATGTTGGTCTCGATGGCGAGGTTATCGTAGATGAACTCCGCAGGGCGGGTATCGTTGACGAAAATGCCGCCAACGGTCGCCGCCGCCTGGAAAACCGCGTGAGGGCGAGCCTCCGCCATCCAGTCCTCTACCTCCGCCTGGCGCCTCAGGTCGACCTGGTCGCGCCCGACCGTCAGAAGCTCGGCGCCGGTACCGGCCAGCCGTCTCATCAACGCCTGGCCCACCATGCCGCCATGCCCTGGTATCCAGACACGCTTGCCGCGAAGGTCGTACGGTTCAATAGCTGAAGTCATGGCGCTCGGTTTCCGCCTGTACCTTCGCCATGTCGCTTTCTATCATCTCCACGACCAGATCGGGGAACTGAACCTTGTGATGCCAGCCCAGCCGCTGGTGCGCCTTGCGCGGGTCGCCCAGCAGCAGGTCGACTTCGGTGGGCCGAAAGTAGCGCGGATCGATCTCGACCACGACCTTGCCGGTACGCAGGTCATGGCCCTTCTCCTCCACTCCTTGTCCCTTCCATTCGATGGGACGGCCGACATGATGAAACGCCAGTTCCACGAACTCGCGCACGGTATGCGTCTCGCCCGTCGCCAGCACGTAGTCGTCGGCCTCGTCCTGTTGCAGGATCATCCACATGCCCTCGACATAGTCGCGCGCATGGCCCCAGTCGCGCTTGGCGTCGAGGTTGCCGAGATACAGCCTGTCCTGCTTGCCCAGCACGATGGAGGCCACCGCGCGCGTGATCTTGCGCGTCACAAAGGTTTCGCCCCGCAAGGGGCTTTCGTGATTGAACAGGATGCCGTTCGAGGCATGCATGTTGTACGCCTCGCGGTAGTTCACCGTGATCCAGTACGCGTACAGCTTCGCCGCCGCGTAGGGGCTGCGCGGGTAGAAGGGCGTGGTCTCGCGCTGCGGCGTTTCCTGCACCTTGCCGTACAGCTCGGACGTCGACGCCTGGTAGAACCGCGTGGTCTTTTGCAGGCCCAGGATGCGAATGGCCTCCAGCAAGCGCAACGTGCCGATGCCATCAGCGTTGGCCGTGTACTCCGGCGTTTCGAAGCTGACGGCGACGTGGCTTTGCGCCGCGAGGTTATAGATTTCGGTCGGCTGCACCTGTTGCACCAGCCGGATCAGGTTGGTGGCGTCGGTCAAGTCGCCGTAGTGCAGGTGGAAGCGCACATCCTCATTTTCGTGTGGGTCGCGGTACAGGTGGTCGATGCGCTGCGTGTTCATCTGGGACGAACGCCGCTTCAGCCCGTGCACGGTGTAGCCCTTGCCCAGCAGGAACTCGGACAGGTACGCGCCGTCCTGTCCCGTGGCACCCGAAATCAACGCGATCTTTTCGCCGCTCATCTAACTCTCCCTTGCGTCCACGCGCACGACGTCGTCTTCCCCGAGATAACTGCCTGTGCGGACCTCTATCAGTTCCAGCCCGCGATCGGGCAAGCCGTTTTCCAGCCGGTGCAGCACGCCCGGGGGGATGTAGGTCGACTGGTTCGGCCCCAGCTCGACCGTGCGCCCGTCGCAGGTTACGCGCGCGAGGCCCGAGACTACCACCCAGTGCTCCGCCCGGCGCTCGTGCTTCTGCAGCGTCAGCCCAGCATTCGGCCGCAGGCTGATACGGCGGACTTCGTATTTCGGCGCTTCCTTCAGCACGTCGTAATGGCCCCATGGGCGATAGTCCATCCGGTGCCGGACCACTTCGCGCCGCGATGATTTCTTCAAGCGGTCGACGATGCGCCGCACATCCTGCGCCCGGCTACGGGCCGCCACCAGCGTCGCGTCGCCGGTGGCGATCACCACCGTGTTTTTCAGCCCCAGGATGGCGGTCAAATGCCCGACGCTGTCGACGTAGCAGCCGTCCGAGTCTTCCGAGATCACGTCGCCCAGCCAGGCATTGCCGTGCTCGTCACGCGTTGCCACATCCCACAGCGCCGACCACGATCCGATATCCGTCCAGCCCATGCGCGCGGGCACGACCACGGCATCGCGGGTGCGCTCCATCACCGCGTAGTCGATCGAGATGCTGGCGGCGCTGGCGAAATGACCCTGTTCAAGCCGCAGGAAATCGGCATCCCGCGCGGCTTCGGCAACAGCCGAGCGCGTGCAGGCCAGCAGGTCTGGCACACAGCGCTCCAGTTCCCCCAGCAGCACGCCTGCCGAAGCCAGGAAGATGCCGCTGTTCCAGAAGAATGTCCCCGACGATACATACGACTCAGCCGTGGGGCGGTCCGGCTTTTCCACGAACTCGGCCACGGCGAATACGCCTTCGTCGCCTGTCGCGTCGCCGCGCCGGATATATCCGTATCCTGTCTCGGGATAGGTTGGCTCCATGCCGAAAGTCACGATACGGCCGGCGCGGGCCGCGCGGATGCCGCGCTCGACCGCCTGCAGGAACGCCGCGCGGTCGGTGATCAGGTGATCGGCGGGCGCGACCAGCATCAGCGAATCGGGATCGTCCAGCGCCAGCGCGGCG
>CALMVH010000099.1 GCA_937873165.1 uncultured Rhodospirillales bacterium | reverse complement strand
AGCGTCTTCAGGCCGGCGAGCCCGTTCGAGGCAGTCTCCGCCCCGCCGCGCGCCACGTCGTGATCGATGTCGTCCGCCCGCAGGCTCATGGCGGCCACGGCGCTCAACGCCGCTAGGGCGGCAACAGCCCATAACACCGCGACCTGCGCCACCAGCATTCCGGCAATGCCCGAGGCCACCGCCGTCATGGCATTGCCGCCATGGTTGAAGGCCTCGTTACGCCCAAGGCGGCGGGCGTAGGCCTTTTGTCCCACGATGCCGAGCGTAATGGCAGGAAGCGCCGCAGCAAACGATCCCGCCGTGCCGACCACGATCTGCAAGCCTGCCACCACGGGAAAGGAATGCAGGAACGACAGCGCGACCGCACAAAGTCCGATGGCGATCGCAGCTCCTGCCACAAGCTCGCGCTTGTGGCGCGTCGCGTCGATCAACCTGCCGATGGGGGCACGCACCACCACGTTGGCGATGCCGGACAAGCTCATGGCGAACCCGATGCGCTCGGGTGTCCAGTGCTGGACCGACAACAGGTACATGGCAAGGAACGGGTTCAACCCGTCCGTGACGTCCGCCAGCAGGAAGTTCAGCCAGTCGAGCGGGTGCTTGTTGCGCGACTCGGCGCTCCCGATCGACTGCGTCAGAGGCTCAGGCAGCGCTATGTGCCGCGACGCCCTTGTCCGTCAGCATCTGCGCCAGCTCGCCGTTGGCATACATCTCGCGCGCGATGTCGGCGCCGCCTACGAACTCGCCCTTAATGTACAGCTGTGGGATGGTCGGCCAGTTCGAAAAATCCTTGATGCCCTGGCGCAGGCCGGGGTCGGACAGGATATCGATGTCCTTGAACGTCACGCCCAGCTGATTGAGGATCTGCACGACGGCAGCGGAAAACCCGCATTGCGGAAAGGCGGTGCTGCCCTTCATATATAGGACGACATCGTTTGAAGAGATATCCTGCTGAATGCGATCGTGGATGGGGCTGTTCATGAAAAATCTCCTTCTAAGCTTATGACTCAACGGGAAAGGACGTATGGAGTGCCAAGGCATGCAGGGCGGCATCCATGGTCTGGCCCAGCGCATCGTACACGAGGCGGTGTTGTTGTATACGGCTGAGGCCCTTGAAGGCCGGGCTGATGACATGCGCCGACAGGTAGTTGCCATCCCCGCGCAGGTCGTCGACCTTTACGTCGGCATCCGGCAAAGCCTTGCGGATCAGGGTTTCGATTTCGGCGGCGTCAACGGGCATGTGTATATATCTCGTTTGCATTGTCATTCCCGCGCAGGCGGGAATCCGGGTTGGTCAGTCTGAACTCCGCGTTCGCGGCAGTGACATAATTCAACCATTCATGTAGTGCGGCAGCCAGCCCTCGTGAACATGGTGCAGATCAGGCAATGATATCGACATCAATCCGGAAATGTCGAGCCTGTCGCCATGGGTGATGCCGATCCGCCGCGCGGGCAGCCCCGCCGCGGCAGCCGCTGCCAGCATCGCATTCCCGTCCGCTGTTTCGATCAGATAGCAAGCCTGGTCTTCGCCGAACAGGAACCGGGCGGAGTTCGGCAGGTCGACGCTGATCCCGATGTTGCCCTTTAGGCACATCTCCGACAAAGCAACCAGCAGGCCGCCGTCCGAAATGTCGTGGCAGGCTGATACGCTGCCGTCCAGAATGGCGCGGCGCACGAACTCGCCTGCCTTACGCTCCGCCGCCAGATCGACAGGCGGGGGAGGGCCGTCTTCGATCCCGAAGATTTCCCGCAGATAGAGCGACTGGCCAAGGTGCCCGGCGATGTTGCCGACCAGGACGATATCCCGCCCGGGCGCGGTAAACCCCAGCCCAACCGCCTGCGCGACATCCGCGATCAGGCCGACGCCGCCGATCGTGGGCGTCGGCGGAATGCTTTCCCCATCGGTTTCGTTGTAAAGGCTGACATTGCCCGACACGACCGGGAAGTCCAGCGCGCGGCAGGCCTCCGCCAGGCCCTCAATGCAGCCGACGATCTGGCCCATGACGTGGGGCTTCGTGGGATTGCCGAAATTCAGGTTGTCGGTGACAGCCAGCGGAGTCGCACCCGTCGCCACGATGTTGCGCCATGCTTCGGCCACGGCTTGCTTGCCGCCCTCGTACGGGTCGGCCTTGCAGTAGCGCGGCGTCACGTCCGTGGTCATGGCAAGCGCCTTGGCCGAGGCCTCCAGCCCGTCGCCGATGCGCACGATGGCGGCATCCGCGGCCCCAGGCCCGCGCACCGTGTCGCCGCGCACAAGGCTGTCGTACTGTTCCCATATCCACCGCTTCGAAGTGAGGTCGGGGCATGCGAGCACTTTCAGCAGGACTGCCTCGACCGTATCGGGCAGTTCGTACTGGCTGTTGTCCAGCGGCGCGGGCGGTTCGATGCGCACAAAGGGGCGATCGTATTTCGGGGCTTCGTCGACCAGCGACGAGACGGGAATATCCGCCTCCACCTTGCCGTGCCGCCGGATCACCAGATGCCCCGTGTCGGTGATGCGCCCGATGACTGCGAAATCCAGTTCCCATTTATGGAACACGGCTTCGGCCATTGCTTCGGAGCCGGGCTTCAGCACCATCAGCATGCGTTCCTGGCTTTCGGACAGCATCAGCTCGTAGGCGCTCATGCCGGGTTCCCGCTGCGGCACCTGATCGAGGTCGATGTCGATGCCGACATTGCCCTTTGCCGCCATCTCGACCGACGACGACGTCAGCCCCGCCGCACCCATGTCCTGGATCGCGATGATCGCATCCAGGCCCATCAGTTCCAGGCAGGCTTCCAGCAGCAGTTTCTCGGTGAAAGGATCGCCTACCTGCACGGTCGGCCGCTTCTTCTGCGCCGTCTTTCCATCGAAAGAATCCGACGCCATCACCGCGCCGTGGATGCCATCGCGTCCTGTCTTCGAGCCGACATAGACCACCGGATTGCCGATGCCCGCCGCCGCCGAATAGAAGATGGCATCCTGTTTTGCGATGCCGACCGTCATGGCGTTCACGAGGATATTGCCGTTGTAACCCTTGTGGAACTCCGTTTCGCCGCCGACCGTGGGCACGCCCATGCAGTTGCCATAGCCGCCGATGCCGGCCACCACGCCCGCGACCAGGTGCCGGGTGCGCGGATGCGACGGGTCGCCGAAGCGTAGGGCATTCAGGTTGGCGATAGGCCGCGCGCCCATGGTGAACACGTCGCGCAGGATGCCGCCGACCCCTGTCGCCGCGCCCTGGTAGGGTTCGATGAAGGAGGGATGGTTATGGCTTTCCATCTTGAAGATGGCGGCCTCGCCATCGCCGATATCGATCACGCCCGCGTTCTCGCCCGGACCCTGGATCACGTGCGGCGCGCTGGTGGGCAACTTTGCGAGGTGGATGCGCGAGGATTTATAGCTGCAATGCTCGGACCACATGGCGCCGAAGATGCCGACTTCGGTCATCGTCGGTACGCGCCCCAGGCTTGTCAGCAGATGCTGCCATTCCTCGGCATTCAGCTTGTGTTCCAGCGCGACCGCCTCATCAACGATTTTTTCGCTCATGCCAGCGACTCCACCAGCCCGGAAAAGAACTTCGCGCCCTCGGTGTTGCCGTGCAGCGGCTCGACCGCGTCTTCCAGGTGAGGCATCAGTCCCAGGACGCGATGGTTGTCGTTATAGACGCCCGCGATGTTGTTCACCGACCCGTTGGCGTTGGTCGCGGCGCTGACGCCGCCCAGGTCCCCGCAGTAGCGGAAGGCCACGTGTCCTTCGCCCTCGATCCGCGCCAGCGTGTCGGGATCGGCGGCATAGTTTCCATCGGCATGGGCGATGGGAATGCGCAGTATGTCGCCCTCGTTGTAATGGCTGGTGAAGATCGTGTCGGTGCGGCCAACCTTCAGGTGCACGGTGCGGCACTGGAAGCGCAGCTCGGCGTTGCGGATCAGAGAACCGGGCAGCAGGCCCGACTCGACCAGGATCTGGAACCCGTTGCAGATGCCCAGCACGGCGACGCCGCGCGTGGCTTCCCGCTTCACGGCCTGCATAATGGGCGAGTGTGCCGCGATGGCCCCGCTGCGCAGGTAGTCTCCATAGGAAAACCCGCCGGGCAACACGATCAGGTCGCTGGGCGGCAACTCGCTGTCACCGTGCCAGACGAGGGCAGGGACTTTGCCTGAGGCTGCCTGCAACGCCCGCGCCACGTCGCGCTCGCGGTTCGATCCTGGAAAAACGATGACGCAGGTTTTCATGCCCGGGTTATATCGGACAGGAAGGGGAGTGCAAATGCAGAACGTCGCCATTCTGATCCAGCCGGAACTGGATTGGCCCGGCATCGTGGCCGTGGATGCCGTACCGGGCTCCAAGGTGGCGAGGCATTGGCCCGACTATCCTGAGGTCACGGGACTTGGCGCCGCCGAAGGCATGCCGCTGCTGGCGGTGAACGAGCAGGGCGTGTTCGCGGCGGTCGTTTCCAGCGGTACGCCGGTAAATGGAAAGCGCGATTCGCACGAGCTGGTGCTGGACCTGCTGGATAATCCGGACGCCGCCGATGCCGCGCAGGCGCTGCACGACCTCGCTCCGCACGCTTACGAACCGTTCACGTTGCTGTTTGGCGATAACCGGGATTGCTATGTGGCGCGAAACTGGCAGGCTGGGGGTATGCAAATCGATGCCCTTCCGCCGGGCTGCACAAGCCTTGGGGTGACTAGCCTACATTTGTCCGATGGGCTGCAACCCGGCTCGACTGAATGGTTGATGGCTGAAGGCGTACTTTTTTCGATCCCGGGTCTTGCTTTGTTCGCAACTCATCCGGTATGGCGCAGCAGTAGAACCTAGAAAATCTGTAAAGCTTGAACTGATACATGGTTATTTCTATGCGGTCTGCGTATCGGCGATAATATTATCGTTTATGGTATGGATATTTTTGATCTGGGCGTCAGACGTGACCTATTATCGTTACTATGAATCGCTTACATTTCCTATTCTGGCTTTGGATTATCGTTTCCAATCGCCTTGGCGTTAGGCGCTCTTCCCATGATCGTTCTCGAACATACCATGAAGCTTTTGCAGCAAAGAACGTGCTGGCCAAGCGTCGCCTAGAGCATTGTCATCGGAATAGGAGCTTCGATCTTGTTCTTTGTTATTGGTAGTGGGTTCGCCGAAGCCAGCCTTGACAAAGGCGCTTTGATGATCGTGGCGCCCTGCGGAGTATCCGGTGCCGCTGGGGGTTGGACATATTGGTGCTTTGCCAGACGTATCCGCAACGCGCACCCCATTGTTCCGATCAGCCCCCCCTGATATAGCATCGGCTTTCCGCGCTTGGCGGTTTGCAATCCACGGATATGCCCTAATGATTTCACGACGCCGACGCATCTACGAAGGCAAGGCCAAGATCCTGTTCGAGGGGCCGGAGCCCGGCACGCTGATCCAGTACTTCAAGGACGACGCAACGGCGCAGAATGGCGAAAAGAAGGGCACAATCAGCGGCAAGGGCGCGCTGAACAATCGTATCTCGGCTCACCTGATGACGAAGCTGGGCGAGATCGGCATCCCGACCGCCTTCATCCGGCGCGTGAACATGCGTGAGCAGCTGATCAAAGAAGTCGAGATCATCCCCATCGAGGTGGTGATCCGCAACGTCGCGGCCGGATCGCTGGTCAAGCGCTACGGACTGGTGGAAGGCACCACCCTGCCGCGCCCGATCATCGAGTTCTTCTATAAAAAGGATGAATTGAACGATCCCATGGTTTCGGAGGAGCACATCACCGCCTTCGGCTGGGCCAACATCCAGGAACTGGACGACGTGATCGCGCTGTCGATGCGGGTCAACGATTACCTCAGCGGCCTGTTCACCGGTGTGGGACTGCGCCTCATCGACTTCAAGCTCGAATTTGGCCGGCTGTGGAGCGCCGAGGACATGCGCATCGTGCTGGCGGACGAGATCAGTCCCGACAACTGCCGCCTATGGGACATCCAGACGGGCGAAAAGCTGGACAAGGACCGCTTCCGCCAGGACCTCGGCAAGGTCGAGGAAGCCTACCAGGAAGTC
>CALMVH010000098.1 GCA_937873165.1 uncultured Rhodospirillales bacterium | reverse complement strand
GCAGCGCGCTTTTTCGTTGGGATTGTTGAACACGAACTGCGACTGGAACTCGTCTTCAACATAGTCCATTTCGGTGCCGATGATGAACATGATGGCGGCAGGGTCGATGAAGATGCGGACGCCTTTGTCCTCCACCACGTCCTCGAACTTGCGCTGTTCGGTGGCGTATTCCATGAAATAGCTCATGCCGGAACATCCGCGCGTGCGGATGCCGACGCGCAGGCCGATCGTGTTTTCCTCGCCCTTCGCCATCAACGCCTTTACGTGCCCGGCGGCGGCATCGGTCAGGGTCAACGGCTGCTTGAAGTTTCCGCGAAAGTCCATTTCTACCTCATTTCCCTGACCAACGATCCTGACTTAGTACATATTCAATTGCAGCTTGGCCGTGTCTGCCATCAGCGTGGGGTTCCAGGCGGGCTCCCAAACCAGTTCGACATGCACGGATTTAATGCCTTCGGCCTTCTCGACCGCGCTCTGCACCATGCCGGGCATTTCACCGGCGACGGGGCAGGCGGGTGCCGTCAGCGACATCATGATCATCACGTTCGCCTGGGCCGGGTCTTCCGCGTCGGCATCGATTTCCACCCCGTAGATCAGCCCCAGTTCGTAGATGTTTACCGGGATCTCGGGATCGTACACGCTGCGCAGGGCTGCCGCCACGCCCGGCCACAGCGGGTTGTCGCGCGGCGCCAGCGTTTCGGGCGGCTCGGATTCCTGCATCGCGTCGTGGGGCTCGGCTGCGGTCATGATTCGGTATCCGAGGTTGTCGCTTCGACCCCATCCAGCGCGGCCTTCATCGTGTGCCACGCGAGAGTCGCGCATTTGACGCGGACCGGGAACTGCCGGACGCCCGCGACCACTTGCAAGTAGGTGTAGTCGTCCTCGCTGAAGGCATTCTGCGCTATCCCGTTATCGGTCGTGCACAGCGTATGGAACGCGTCGAACAAGGCCTCGGCGTCGGTAGTCGTCTTGCCCTTTAGCAGTTCGGTCATGATCGAGGCCGATGCGACGGAGATGGCGCAGCCGTCGCCGTGGAACGCCGCATCCTGGATCAGGCCAGCAGAATCCAGCCTCAATTCGACTTCGAAATGATCGCCGCAAAGTGGGTTGCGCCCCGTCGCCTGCCGATTGGCTTCGGCGATGTGCCGCAGGTTCCGAGGGTGCTTGCCGTGGTCCAGGATCACGTCCTGGTATAGATCGCGCAGTTCACTCATGGCCCGAAAATCTCCCGTACCTTTTCCAGGGATTGCGCCAGCACGTCGATGTCCTGCCGGGTGTTGTAGAGACCTACCGAAGCCCGGGCGGTGGCGGCGATGCCGAACCGGTCCATCAGCGGCTGGGCGCAATGATGCCCGACGCGGATGGCGACGCTGGCAAGATTATCCACGATGGTTCCGATGTCGTGCGCATGCACGCCCTTCATGGTAAAGGACAACACGCCTGCCTTGTCCTTGGCGGTGCCATGGATCTTCAGCCCGTCGATATCGGACAACCGCCCGGTCATGTAGGCCAGCAATCCATCCTCATAGTCGGCGATCGCCTGACGCCCGAGACCGGAGATATAGTCTATCGCAGCACCCAGGCCGACAGCCTCCGCGATGGCGGGGGTGCCCGCTTCGAACCTGGCAGGGGGCTTGCGGTAGGTTGTCTTGGCGAATGTCACGCGGTCGATCATGTCGCCGCCGCCCTGATAGGGAGGCATTTTCTCCAGCTGGGAATATCTTCCGTACAGCACGCCGATACCGCTGGGCCCATACAGCTTGTGGCCGGAAAATACGAAGAAGTCGCATCCCAGCGCCTGCACGTCGATCGGCAGGTGCACGATGGACTGGCACCCGTCCAGCAGCACGGGGATGTTCTGCGCGTGCGCCAGCGCCACGATGTCGCGCACGGGATTGATGGTACCCAGCGCGTTCGACATGTGCGAAACCGCGATCAACTTGGTGCGCGGCGTGATCAGAGCGGCAAAGGCCTACATGTCCAGCGTGCCCGAATCGTCGACGGGCGCAACCTTGATTTCGATCCCGCGCTCGGCCTTCAGCAACTGCCACGGCACAATGTTGGCGTGGTGTTCCATTTCGGTCAGCAACACCTCGTCGCCAGCGCCCAGGAACTTACGCCCCCAGCTGGCCGCTACCAGATTGATCGACTCGGTTGCATTGCGGGTGAAGACGATCTCGTCCGCCGACGCCGCATTGATGAATTTCGCCACCTTCGCCCGCGCCGCCTCGAATGCATCGGTCGATTTCTGGCTCAGGTAGTAAACGCCGCGGTGGATATTGGCGTAATCTTCGCCCATCATCCGGTTCATCGCGTCGATCACCGCCTGGGGCTTTTGTGCACTGGCTGCCGTATCGAGGTAGACCAGCGGCCGGTTATAGACCTTGCGCGACAGGATCGGGAAATCCTCGCGCACGCGCTCCACGTCGAACACGTGCTCGCCCACCTGCCT
>CALMVH010000097.1 GCA_937873165.1 uncultured Rhodospirillales bacterium | reverse complement strand
GCTATATCTTGGCCCGCAATGCGTGCAAGAAGCTGCGGGCGCGCATCGAGCCGCGCCGGTATAACGGGGCGGTGTTCCTTGGCCTCGGCGGTATCTGCGTCAAAAGCCATGGCGGTGCCGATGCGACCAGTTTCGCCAACGCCATCAGCATAGCGGTCGACATGGTCATGCAGGATACCAACAAGGCCATTCGCAGTGGTGTAGCCGGGTTTGCCCAATCCGGACCGGCGGGGATTGTCGCGCCGCAGCAGGCTGCGATCCCGTCATGACGCGGTCGCGTATCGCGGGGTGCGGTGCCTACCTGCCCGACGCGATTCTCAGCAATGCCGAACTCGCCCAGCGGATCGATACCACAGACGAATGGATCAGGCAGCGTACGGGCATCCGGCAGAGGCACATTGCGGCTGAGGGCCAGAAGACCTCCGATCTTGCCGTGGCGGCAGCCCTCAAGGCCCTCGCGGCGGCAGGCCGGCAGCCACGGGACGTCGACATGATCGTGGTTGCGACCACCACACCCGATCGCACCTTTCCGGCCACGGCCGCAATCGTCCAGCACAAGTTGGGCATCGCCGGGGGATTCGCATTCGACATCCAGGCCGTATGTTCGGGCTTCGTGTACGGGCTGGCGACAGCCGACAATTTCATCAAGTCGGGCCAAGCAAACTGTGCGCTTGTGATCGGCGCTGAAACGTTTTCGCGGATCATTGACTGGGAGGACCGCACGACTTGCGTCCTGTTCGGCGATGGTGCCGGCGCGGTGGTCGTCGAGGCAGCTGAGTCGGGTAGGGCGGGCATACTCTCGACGCATCTTCATTCCGATGGCAGCGGCAACGACCTGCTCTATACGGACGGGGGACCATCCTCGGGTGATAGGGTCGGAAAGGTGCGCATGAACGGCAAGGAAGTGTTCAAGCATGCGGTAACCCGCTTGGCGGAAGTTGTGGATGAGACACTGGCCGCAAATGGCGTGGACGCATCCGAACTGGACTGGCTGGTGCCGCACCAAGCAAATGCGCGTATTATCGAGTCCACGGCCAAGAAACTGGGCATGAACGAATCCAAGGTTGTGCTGACGGTCGACCGTCACGCCAATACGTCGGCTGCATCGATCCCCCTGGCGCTGGCCGAGGCAGTCGAGGACGGGCGTATCCGGGCTGGTAATCTGGTGCTTCTGGAAGCCATGGGTGGCGGCCTGACCTGGGGTTCCGCACTGGTACGCTGGGGATAACTCCGCGCTTTTTCGACAAAAAGACTTTACAAGCCCCTGAAACATCGTCCAACTTTCATTCCTCAAGGAGGGGATGAACTTGGCTGCCAGCACCTTGACACGCGCGGACCTTAGCGAAGCCGTTTACCGGCAGGTCGGATTGTCGCGCAATGAATCCGCGCTTCTGGTCGACGCCGTGCTGGAGGAGATCAGCATCGCCCTGGATAATGGCGAGGAGGTCAAGATTTCCTCGTTCGGCACGTTCTCGCTGCGGCAAAAGGCCGAGCGTACCGGCCGTAATCCGAAGACCAAGGTCGAAGTGCCGATCAAACCCCGCCGCGTTCTGACATTCCGTCCCAGCCACCTCCTGCGTGAAAGGATCAATCGCTGATGTTGCCTGCCATGAACGATCAGGAACCCGTTGAAGACGATGGACTTTTCGAGCAGGATGCAGCCGGCAGGCCTGTGGAAAAAGCGGCGGGTGCTTACCGCACCATCAGCGAGGTAGCCGACGATCTGGCCGTGCCACAGCATGTTCTGCGGTTCTGGGAAACCAAGTTCAGCCAGCTGAGGCCGCTGAAGCGGGGTGGTGGCCGGCGATACTATAAACCGGAAGACGTCGCCTTACTGCGACAGATACATACCCTACTTTATGCCGAGGGTTATACCATCAAGGGGGCTCAGAAAGTGCTCAAGGAAGATCGCGCAAGGCCCGAGGAAATGACGACGAGCGCGCCCACCATACAGGTAGCAGCATCGTCCGGTGACGATTTCCGCGCCATCATGTTCGATCTCCTGGAAGAACTGAAGGCGCTGCGCGCACTGGTCTGACGCACAGCTTCCCGCTTGCCATGGGCGGCGAACCGCGCCATAGTCCCGGCGCTCGGAAAGCATTGTCGGATCGTAGCGCAGCCCGGTAGCGCACTTGTCTGGGGGACAAGGGGTCGTGGGTTCAAATCCCGCCGGTCCGACCATATGCGTGGCTCTGGTTTACGAGGGTATGGCCTATGAAACGCTTCGTGCCTGTTTGCCTGCTGGCGTGCGGATTGCTGACCGGCTGCCTGACCGCCGAGGACAAGGCTGCTAAGCAGGCTTTCGACAGCCGTCCTCAGCTGGGCGTCACGTTCGTACCCGAGTGGGACACCGAAAACTTGGTGGTCCTGCAGGGTGTGCCAGCCGGGTCGCCCGCTGCGCAGGCAGGATTGCAGCCACGGGATGTCATCACGTCCTTGAATGGCCAGAAGGTTACCGACATTCACAGCCTGAACGATATCGAGGCCAGCATGCAGCATGGCCAGACGATCAACGTCGGCATCCTGCGCAACCAGAAGCCGATGGTTCTCGTCGCGACTTTGTCGTAACGCCTGTTCAGTACAGCTCGATCTTCGGGCACCTGTTCATCACGACCCGCAGGCCTGCCGCTTCCGCCCTTGCCGCCGCCGCTTCATCGCGAACGCCGATCTGCATCCAGACACTCGATGCGCCGATGGCGATGGCATCGTTCACGATCGCCGGAACCTCTTCGGACCGGCGGAAGATATCCACCATCTGCACCGGCACGGGGATGTCGCGCAGGCTGGCATGAACGGTCTCGCCCAGGATAACCTGCCCGGCAAGCCCTGGGTTGACCGGAACGATACGGTAGCCCCGTGCTTGCAGAAACCGCGCCACATCATGGCTGGGGCGGCTGGGATTGGCGCTGAAGCCTACGACGGCAATGGTTCGGGCCGCTTTCAGCACATCCTGCATATAACCGGGCGGGTAGGTGGCATGATCCATCATCTGATCCGGTATTGCGATACCATATGAGAAAAGTCCTGATATTGCGCTATTTTTATTGACGTTTCTGCGGCCTGTGAGTAGAAAACGCGCTCAAGACACAGGGCCCGGTCCGTGATTTCGCAATAAAGAAGAGACATATGAAA
>CALMVH010000096.1:1381-2891 GCA_937873165.1 uncultured Rhodospirillales bacterium | reverse complement strand
CGCCCAGGCCGCACAGAAGTTGATGCGCGAACGCACGAAGCTGGATCAGCAGATCGGCCTGGTGCGCGGACTGGAACGCGATATCGCCGACAACAGCGAACTGCTGGAGCTGGGCGAAGCGGAAGGCGATCAGGCAATCGTTGCCGATGCCGAAAAGGCCTTGACCGACGCCAAGGCGACCGCCGCCAAGCTGGAGCTGGAAAGCCTGCTGTCGGGCGAGGCGGACGCGAACGATTGCTTCCTCGAAGTCAACGCGGGCGCCGGCGGCACCGAGGCGCAGGACTGGACCGAGATTCTGCTGCGCATGTACAGCCGCTGGGGCGAACAGCACGGCTACAAGCTGAGCCTGCTGGACGAAACGCGCGGTGAAGAGGCCGGGCTGAAATCGGCCACCATCCAGGTATCCGGTCACAACGCCTATGGCTGGCTGAAGACCGAGGCCGGCGTGCATCGGCTGGTGCGCATCTCGCCTTTCGACTCAAACGCCCGCCGCCATACCAGCTTCGCCGCCGTGATGGGTTCTCCGACCATCGACGACACGATCGAGATCGAGATCCTCGACAAGGACCTGCGGATTGATACCTACCGCGCCAGCGGTTCGGGCGGGCAGCACATCAACAAGACCGATAGCGCCGTACGCGTGACGCACATGCCATCCGGCATCGTGTGCGCCTCGCAGCAGGAGCGTTCGCAAATCCAGAACCGCGCCAAGGTCATGCAGATGCTGCGCGCCAAGCTCTACGAACTGGAGCTGAAAAAGCGCGAGGACAGCATGACCGCGCTGCAGGGCGAAAAGTCCGACATTGGCTGGGGTCACCAGATCCGCAGTTACGTCCTGCAACCCTACCAGATGGTCAAGGATTTGCGCACGGGCGTCGAAACCAGCCAGTCGGATGCGGTACTGGACGGCGACATCGACGCCTTCCTGGCGGCGGCGCTGGCATCGAGGATCAGGGAAGACGACGCCGCTTGATTATATTGACATTTCGGCGCCCGACGCCGGAATCCATTCACGGCCTAAAACAAGCGTAACAGTCGAATGTACGTCTATATGCTGGCCAGCAAGCCCTACAGAACGCTGTACATCGGCGTAACCAACGACCTGATCCGCCGCGTCCACGAACACAAATCGAAGGCCGTCCCAAGTTTCACCAGTCGCTACGGCATCGATACGCTCGTGTACTACGAGCAATACGACAGCGCGGAAAACGCCACCCTGCGCGAGAAACAACTGAAGGACTGGAACCGTGAGTGGAAGCTGCGCCTGATCGAAAGCATGAACCCGGACTGGCGCGACCTGTATCCATCGCTTCTCAGCTGATTAATGGCCTGGATCGATTCCGGCGTCGAGCGCCTGAATGACAGTTGTTGGTGCGAGATAAACACTTCTGCGCACCGGATCATAACATGACTTGTCATTCCGGCGCCCGACGCCGGAATCCATACCGGACCCGACGATACGTCGCCCCAGATACATGATCCTTGCCTATCCCTCGATTGACCGAGGCCT
>CALMVH010000096.1:0-1371 GCA_937873165.1 uncultured Rhodospirillales bacterium | reverse complement strand
GGCGTACGCCGTACGCAGTCGCGCCCTTTGGCACCGTTGCCTTGTCCTTCTTGCTCCACGCCATGCCGGCGATGTCGAGATGCGCCCAAGGCACGTCGTTGACGAAGCGCTTCAGGAACTGGCCGCCGATGCTGCTGCCCGCGTTGCGGTCGCCGGCGATGTGCTTTACGTCGGCGATGTCGCTGTCGATCGACTTGTCAAAGGCCTCGCACAGAGGCAGGCGCCACAGCATCTCGCCGGTTTCATGACCGGCGGCGACGATCTTGGTGGCGAGTTCGTCGCTGTTGCTCATGATGCCTGCGAACTCGTGCCCGAGCGCCACCAGGCACGCGCCCGTCAATGTCGCGAGGTCGACCATGAACTGCGGCTTGAAGCGGTCCTGGGTGTACCAAAGGGCGTCAGCCAGCACCATCCGGCCTTCGGCATCGGTATTCAGCACCTCGATTGTCTGGCCAGACATCGAGGTGACGACATCGGACGGCCGGTAGGCGTTGCCGTCCGGCATGTTCTCCGCCAATGCTGCGACGCAGATCACGTTGGCGCGCGCCTTGCGGCCCGCTAGGACGGCCATCAGGCCGATCACGACTCCGGCCCCCGCCATGTCCCATTTCATGTCCTCCATGCCGGGACCGGGTTTGATCGAGATGCCGCCAGTGTCGAAGGTGATGCCCTTGCCGATAAAGGCGATGGGCTGCTGGTCACGGTTCTCGGCACCGTTCCAGCGCATTACGACCAGCCGCGGCGGGCGCACGCTGCCCTGCCCCACCGCCAGCAACGATCCCATGCCCAGCGCCTGCATGGCCGGCACGTCGAGTATCTCGACCTCGACGCCCAGGGGAGCTAGCGCCTCGCGCGTGCGCTCCGCGAAGGATTCGGGATAAATGACGTTCGGCGGCTCCGACACGACGTCGCGCGTCAGGAACACACCGTCGACAACCGATCGCAGCGTCTCGAACTGGGTCTCGGCGGCCTGGCTGTCCGCCACGCCGATATGGAGGTCCTCGAGCTGCAGCTTTTGCTCGGGCGTGGTCTTCGTGTGGTACTTGTCGAACCGGTAGCTGCGCAGCACGGCACCCAAGGCGATATGCGCGGCGGCAAGGCCGGTCTCCACCTTCGACCCTTCGATCCCATCCAGCAGCAGGGTCGCCGTGCGTATCCGCGCGGTCTTGCAGAACTGCGCGACAGAGGCGCCCAGGGTTTCCGCAGCCAGCCGGTCGAAGGCCTCGGCCTTGCCGATCCCGACCAGCACAATGCGCTCCAGCGGCCCCTCGCCCGCATAGATGGTCACTGATTCGTCGCGCTTGCCGGTAAAGCCGGCGGCGTTCATCGCCCGGCCCACCGTTTCGCGGTCGCGCTCCCCCAGCATCTGCA
>CALMVH010000095.1 GCA_937873165.1 uncultured Rhodospirillales bacterium | reverse complement strand
GCTCCGGTTCGCCGCCTTCCGCCGCCAGAAGAAACACGGTGCCGCTGGCGGGCATACCATAACCGATAAACTGCGCTTTCATTCGTATAAGCCTTGGGGTGGATTTTCAGTGATCGAAGCTTTAAACCGTAGCGTGACCCTGTCAAGAAACGCCGCACGTGCGAAGGATCTAGTCCGGAAATGAAACTTTTCAGCCGCTACATGCTGAGAAGCCTGGCGATATCGATGGCGTTTATCACGATAACGGTCAGTTCCGCCGTGTGGCTTACCCAATCCATTCACTTCCTGCAGCTTGCGGTCGGTGGCGGCGCACCCTTTACGGTGTTTCTCGAACTCGTCCTGCTCAGCCTGCCCAACTTTGTGTCGATCGTGCTGCCCATCGCGCAGCTGTCGATCGTGCTGTTCATCTACAACAAGCTGATCTCCGAAAGCGAACTAGTGGTGATGCGCGCCGCCGGTATCCATCCCTGGGGACTGGCGCAGCCGGCGCTGGTGCTGGGGCTGGCCATGGCGGTACTGGTGTTCGTCATGAATGGATGGATCGGCCCCGTTGCCAACCGCAACATGAAGCAGGTGCGCAACGACGCGCAGAATGAATACACCAACATCCTGCTGCGTGACGGCGTGTTCAATACGCTGGGGGCGCTGACGATTTTTGTGCGCGACCGGGCTCCCGACGGCGACCTGCTGGGCATCATGATCGAGGACGACAAGGATCCGAAGAACCCCCGCACGATCATCGCGAAGCGCGGCGTGATGCTGGATACCGAAGCCGGCCCCAGGCTGATCGTGTATAATGGCGAACGACAGGAACTGGACCGTGCCACCAACCAGATCACGCGGCTGGATTTCGACGACTACACCATCGACCTCAAGTATCTCGACCAGAACATGGACGAGCGCTGGCTGGAGCCGTCGGACCGGACCCTGACCCAGTTGCTGCGCCCTTCCAACGATCCGCGCGACAAGGGCTACGAAACCTATTTCTTTGCCGAGGCGAACGCCCGCATTGCCAGCCCGCTGTTCATGCTGGACTTCACCTTTATCGGGCTTGCCTGCCTGCTGGTGGGTGAGTTCGACCGGCGCGGACAGGCCAAGCGCATCGTAAAGGCGGTGGTGATCGCAATCGGCGTGCAGATGATGTCGGTCGGGCTGTCGAACCTGGCGCGGAAATACAGCGTCGCCATTCCGTTGCTGTATGTCGGCGGCGTGCTGCCGATCGCCATATCCTACTTGTTCATCAAGCGGCGCTCGGAAAGTCTGCGGCGATTCGATGTGGTGGCGCTGTTCCGCTACCGGGCAGTGGAGTAGGTTCCGGCATGCGCATTTCTCCCACGCTGACGCGTTACATCGTCCGGCATTTCCTGATTAACTTCATCACGGTCTATCTGGCCCTGGTGCTGATCATCTACCTGGCCGACTCGCTGGAGCTTCTGCGCCGGGCCTCGAAGCGCACCGACATTCCCGTGGGCATCGTGTTTAAGATGTCGCTGCTGAAGTTGCCCCAGGATGCGCAGGAGTTGTTTGCCTTCGCGACGCTGTTCGGCGCGATGTATACCTTTTGGCGGCTGACGCGTACCCTTGAGCTGATCGTGGCGCGCGCGTCCGGCATCTCGGCTTGGGAGTTCCTGTGGCCGGGCGTGGCGTCCGCCCTGATGATCGGACTGGTGAAAATTACCCTGCTGAACCCGGCTAGTTCGGTTCTGGCCAGCCGCTACGAGGCGCTCGACACGCGATTGTTGAACGGCCACGCGAACGCCGTCGATATCTCGGCCAATGGCATATGGCTGCGGCAAAACCAGGACGCATCATACCTGCTGCTGCATGCGAAAACCGTGCACATGCCCGATTTCACTCTTAACGGCGTAAGCCTGCTGCAGTTCGACAATGCCGACCAGCTGACCACTCGCGTCGACTCCGACAGCGCGCACCTGGATCACAACTCCTGGGTCTTCCCCAACGCGCTGATCACGCATATGCAGCCGTTGGGTCATGAAATCGCCGAGTACCGCGCGAAGACCGACCTGATGCCAAAGCAGATCGAGAACAACTACGTTTCGCCGGGGTCGCTGTCGTTCTGGCGCATGTCCCGCTATATCGACAACATGGAAGCCACCGGTTTTTCGGCGATCAAGGTGCGAATGCAGTACGATACCCTGCTGGCGCAGCCGTTCCTATTTGGCGGAATCGTTCTGGTGGCTGCCGCCATCACCCTGGGTCCGCCGCGCCGCACGAACACGGGCATGATCATCGGGGGCGGCACGATCGTGGCCTTTGGTCTTTTCTTCCTGAACGATGTCGTGCGGGCGCTTGGCCTCGACGAGATTATTCCGGTA
>CALMVH010000094.1 GCA_937873165.1 uncultured Rhodospirillales bacterium | reverse complement strand
TGCCAGAGGAGCCCCACGGCCCCGAGGGGCGCAGGGCTGCTACGGGAGCCGCGGGTCAGGTATGGCAGTCGGACCGGCACTGTCACAACAAGATAGTGACGGCTACGCGCCTCTTTTGCGTCGTTGAGCCGGCAGTACACCACGCCCGAAAGCTGTCGTTTATTTGGAAAGCCTACCAAGCCCACTCTGGCTGGACTTGGACGGCGAACGTTGGTGGGGAGTGGACTTACGCAAGCCGCTTCTCCATCCGAAAGTTTTTCAATACCTGACCGCGCACGTGAACCTCTTGGGGTGTGACAACCTTGAAATTCCTCCTCTCAAAAAATGGCCGAGCAGTAAGGCTCGCTTCGGTTATAATACATGGCAAAGTCTGGTGGTGTGCTGCCAATTCAATAGTTCTCAAAAGCAGACTCGCCACACCCATACCTTGATATCGAGGATGAACGAACATCATGTCGAGATGGCCATTAGGTTCTAAATCGGAAAAACCTGCCGGATTACCATCAACAACGGCCATCCATGTTGGCCGACTTACCCGCTTTTTTGCCCACCCTTCATAATTTTCGACCTGCGCCCAGGCATCAACTTGAGCGGGATTGTAGTCCTTCGATGCTATGTCTCGGATTGCGCAAAGGAAAATCTCGATCGTAGCTTCCGCGTCGTGCGGCGTGTAGTTGCGGATGGTAAGCACGGCATCCAGCCTCCTTCAGCTTACCCCGTAGTAGCGCCGGTGATGACTAAACGCCACAGATTGCGGAATGACCTATGACCGCTTCGGGTCGAGACCTGTCGTACCGCGGTTGCTGATGTCGAGCCCCGCGATGCGGGACGACGGATTGCACGGCCGTCCCGCCCCTATCACCATGAGAGTTGCAACATACCTCATGGAGTACGCTGTGAGTAAAGAAGGCGTCCAGATCGCGATCCTTGAGCAGAAGGTTGCGGCCATGGAGGAACGGATCAACGTCCTGACCTCCGAAACCTACGCATCAAAGGTGCTGCTAGAAGCAATACTGCCAGTGCTGGCAGCACAAAGCCTGCCGACGCGTGATAGCCTGCTGAACCTGATGCTCGCCTGCGAGAACGGCCTTCATGCGAAGATCGCGCTATGGACGCAGAGCGGTCACGACACGGCGCTGCATCGGGCGGTCGAGAAGCTGCGAGAGGCCCGAGAGAGGCTAGCCACCGCGTTTCCGCGCGATAGCGAGCGATATCGGCGGTAAGGGTGGGGCTGCCCAGTTTTTCCTCTGGCCATCCCGGCCATTGGAGAACGATCATGGGTATGTCGGAGTTTGATCCCGCAGCGTCTGACCGACTTGCATGGAACGCTCGGTGGAAGATCGGTGCGAAACGGGCGCTAAAGCCGAGGCAAGTCTGGGCCATCCGCTTTTTCCTTGACCAGCATCGTCGGCTGCGCGATCGGGCGCTGTCCGAATTGGCGATCGACAGCAAGCTGCGTGGCTGCAATGTGATAAGCGTCCAAATTGGTGATCCGCGCCCGTGCGATTATCGTGCAGCAGAAGACCGGTCGGCCGGTTCAGTTCGAGTTGCTGACAGACGCACGAGCTAGCCTGCTTGCCTGGCTGGAGCGGCGAGGCGGTACACTGGCAGACTATGTCTTCCCAAGCCGTGTCAATCGGGCTGATCACCTCAGTACGCGGCAGTACGCGCGCCTCGTTGATAAGTGGGTCAACGGTGTCGGTTTGCGCCGTGAGGAGTATGGTACCCACTCGCTTCGTCGGACAAGGGCATCCATCATCTACAAGGCCACCGGCAACCTTCGCGCGATACAGATACTACTCGGTCATACCAAGACCGAGAACACCGTGCGATATCTTGGCGTCGACGTGGAAGACGCTCTGAAACTAGCGGAGGGCACCGGTATCTGAACCACCCGGCTCCTTGCTACTCGTGAGAAGTCGGACTGCCTCACGCCCAATCCGGTTGTCAGCAGCCTTAAGCTGCTCCCTGGAAGTACACGTCCCGTTTCCACGGATTGGCACTCCCGCCGTGTCACGTTTAGCAGCTACCGATCAGCCCTGGCGGTCATGGTAGGTTTCGGTCAAGAAGTCGATAAAGGCTACCGCCGAGGCCACGGCGAGCCTTGCGTGGCGCGGCCCAAGCCCGCGGTATTTACCGTCCCTACCATGCCCGGTGCCGTACAAGCCCCGCAGTTCCGCCAGCCCCTGTGTGATTGTGGCTAGGCTTCGCAGTATGCCGCGAATGACATCTGCGCCCTTGGCGGCCTCGGAGATACCTTCAGGTACAAGCTTGAGTTCCGTTGCCACCAGCTTCACGAGCTTGGAAAGGTCGCTGCCTTTTGGATAGTCCACCTTTTGTCGGTTCAGGATGGTCTTGCAGCAGGTCTCAACCAGCTCCTTCGCCGTACCAACTGCCAGGCTCGGGTCGGCATCGATCGCCCTCTCGAGTCGCTGGATTTCACGCCGCATCCAGCCGGCATCGAGGGCATCGGCGACGGCGTGAGCCCGCGTAACCGCACGCACCGCGCCCGATTGCAGGCGCTGAGCGGCGTAGCACGGCCGCCCCGAGATCATCTCGGCCTCGGCCAGTTCCCAGCCGTCGGGATCTAGGCGCTTGTTCAGTTCGCCGACCAGGGTCGAGATCTGCGTCCTGTCTCGCCGCACCGCTGGATGGAGGGTCTCGGCGAGGAAGCGAAGCAGCTTCTCGTCCGACTCGGCCAACCCAAAGCGGCCGTCTTCGAACACCCAGTCGTCGGACCAATCATCGTTGTTGCTGCGATGCTGCCATATGTCGCCAGCTGCATCTTTAAAGCGGTGATCATGCGAAGGAAGGGTTGCCAGATCGTACAGCCGGCTCAGGAACTCGGTTTCATCCAGGTCGCCCCACCAGCTGAATTCTGACA
>CALMVH010000093.1 GCA_937873165.1 uncultured Rhodospirillales bacterium | reverse complement strand
TTGCTGCTCTTGCCGTTGAGGTCGTAGACGGCTACAGCGTCGGCACTTGCATTGGCCGCAAAGAGCTGTTTGCCATCCGGCGAGACCGCGACCGCATCGGGTACGGCACCGAAGTATGTCTGCCCGGGTAGCTTGGTGTCGAAAAACTGCCGCACCCTTGCGCCCATGATGCCGTTCTTCGCAACCGGGACGGCAGCCACCATATCGCGATTGGCCAAGGCAACGAAGAGCGTGCGCTGGTCCGGGCTCAGGGCCAGCGCCGCAGGGTGCGACCCAGCCGAGGTCGGCGTCTTCGGCCCCAGCAATTCGACACGTCCCAACGTCTGGCCGCTCTCCAAATCCAGTTCCACGACGGCTGAGCTGTTCCATAAAGCCACAAAGCCGTGCCTGCCATCGGGCGTGGCGGTCACCACGATGGGGTAGGCCGCCGGGACCGCGCTGGCGCTGGATAGATCCCACCGGGTGACGATGTCACCTGAGCTCGTATCCATCAGCAAAACGTCGTCAGACATGTCGTCTGCGATCAGGAGGCCGTCGGCTTTACCTTGCCGGTGCACGAGCGCCAGTCCCGACGGGTAAGGGATCGCCATCCCTTCTGGAACAGGATTTCTCAGCGTGGACTTTTTGCCTGCTGCCAGCTTCTGCAGCGGGATCGGTAGCAATCGTTCGGCCTTCAGCTTGCCCCCGGCGACGCTGTACACAGCGATCGCGTTTCCGGTCGTGTCCGGTTTGCCTCCAGTCGGTGCCGTGAGCGAAGCCATGCTGGCGAACAGGTGCGTCCCATCCGCGCTCCAGGCCAGCCCCTGGTAGAGCGTCTGGTGAGCCCGCAGCCCGGTACGCACGTCTGGGAAATCCAGCGGCTGCCCGGTCTGAAGATCGACCACGAGTACCGACTCGTCGTAGTCGGACTCCGCCGTGCCGTAGCCGCCGTTCAGAGTCGCCGCATAGTGTCCGTCGGGCGAGACGGCCATGAACATGGGCAGGCTATTGGTCTTGAACGGCGTGCCCGGAAGCGGGGTAGAAAGCTGCTTGCTGCTGGGGAGATCGATCGGGGTGGGAACCTGCGCAAAGGCGTGCGGAAACGCCATGCCTGCAGCGGCCATGCAAAAGAGTGAGCGTAGCAAGGAACGACCCATCACTTCAGGTTACCCAGAACAAGACCTGCCCGCGCGGTGTAACCACATTTTCATCTGCGAACCCGCTCGAGCTTGCATACCGTATCGGTCGCAGACGGTAGGCTCATCGTAACTTCCTGGCTTACAAGCCGACCCAGAGCCAGGCAATTGGCTGTGGCCACATGCCCAACGGCGGCTGCCCAGCGGAACGGTTGCGGCGCTTGAGCGCGGGAGCTGTTTTGCTCTTCATGGCTCCGTTTCGCTCCTCATGACACCGGATTCGTGCAGGCTCGAATGACACGAAGGGGTACTTCGCGCCTCCCCCGAGCCATGAGCCGCGCCTGCGACCAAGACCTCAGCCGTTGCCACCGATGCGTCGCGGCACGGTCTTTTTGGCGATACCGTTACCCGCTCCCCAGAACCTAAAACTTTCGTAATCGTTGGTATGACCTTTGGTGAGGATGAGCTCCCAAGTCGACTCCAAGCCGAGCGAAGCAGGAGAAGCATGACCCGATTTTCGACGCTGATCGCCGTTATTTGCACAACTTTGATGTCAATACCCGCAGTTGCCGCCCGTAAACTGGAGATCACGGCCGTTTATCCGACGCGGCTTGTCCAGGGTGCGCCCAACGTCCACATGGCGGCCCTTGGTACCGACTTCACCTCCGGTCTGGTTGTTTATGTGAACGGTATTGCGGAACATACGGTCGTGCAAGGGAGCACGATGGTACTTTTCACTCTGCCTGTTACGCCAGCGCGCGTACAGGTAACGGTTCGCGCTGCGGATGGCGCGATATCGAAGGCATTTCCAGTTCAGGTGGTAGCGGCTCCCGGCACAACGAATCCCGCTCCCATATCC
>CALMVH010000092.1:1888-2242 GCA_937873165.1 uncultured Rhodospirillales bacterium | reverse complement strand
CCACCCACTCGCCGATCATCCTCGGCTACCCGGCCTGCGCGATCTGGCGCGCCTGGCGGAAATGGGCAACATCCACGCTGCTGGGAAACGCATGCACGTTTGCATGGACGTCACGCTTAGCCTCGAACAGGCTTTGCCCGCCGGTGAACACCACCTCCGCGCGGTCCAGCAACCGGCGCTCCCAATCGATCAAGCCTTCGGGTGGGTTCTTGAACATCGAAAGTTCGTCCATGCAGTCATAGACCACCCGTTCCGCCTCGATCCCATCGGAAAACGCAAGCGACAGCGGCGTGTAGTACAAGAGGATCGGCTTTTCGATTTTCTGCTCGGCGACAAAGCTCTCCAGAAGCGTGC
>CALMVH010000092.1:0-1878 GCA_937873165.1 uncultured Rhodospirillales bacterium | reverse complement strand
GCGAAAACAGGCTCTTCGAAAAAGTACAGTGTGCGCTCCGCTGCCGCGCGGGTCATCAGGTGCTGGGGCCGCTGGAAGACAAAATCCCACCGCAGATGCGAAAAGCAAATCATGCTTTTCGCTACATGAGTATCGTTGGAGTTCTCGCCAGACAGTGTAATTGACAGCACTTATGCCTCCAGTATGTCGTTGCCACGTCAGCATGCCTTCGTTTTTCTTGCCCGCAGCGCCGTCGGAGGCACAGCTGCGGAAGCGTTTTACAAGAAGGCGGATCGCGACCGGAATGTGATAAAGCTGAAACCCAATCTGCTCCTATATGTTCCCGATGACTCCTGGCGATGCGCCGTTGCAGTGAGACATTCAAAGTGTCGAATGGTTGTACCGCTATTTTCTAGCTTTAGATCCCTTGGCGACGTGCTGATTCTTCTATTATTGTGAGCCTTACCCAAATTTTACTACCACATTAAAATCATGCTCATTTTAACCTTCCAACGACCAAGTATTGATCGGGCCTTGTATTCTGCCCCGGATCGTCAAATCACATCCTTGTGATCTTCCGTTGCATGGTACTTGTCGAGGCTCTGGGTTACGCGCAAAAGGCTCATCGTGATGGCAAGCGCCGACGACAGCCCGTACAGGAACAGGCCAAATCCCGCTGCCCAGAACACATCCACGATCAAGTGGCGTTGCGGATTTTCGAACAGCCAGGCTTGGCCCAGCCCCGGCAGAGCCTTGACCAGCCACGAGAAGATACCGCCTTTCGCTATGATCGCCGCGAGTACAGCAAACACCTCGATCATGGTGAAATGCGTACGCGTCCATAAATTTTTGCGACACAAACAGCCTTTACGGCGTTTCTGCAATGTCCAGGGCCCGGTAGGCTGCTGTTGGAAAAGCGGCAGCAGGACCGTCTATCGGCGCCCAGCCTCTTACATCTCACGGCAAGGAGACCTTTCAATGAAAGCCGATGTCATTACCCGATCCATCAACAACCTGACCGCCGCCCAGGCGGCCAAGGCAGGCGCTTGCTTCCTGGGCTGGTTCAGCGTCGGACTCGCCGGATTGGAGATCCTGATGCCACGCAGCCTGTCCCGGTGGCTGGATAGCGGCACCGTGCCGTTGTGGTGGTTCTATGGATCCCGCGAACTGGCGGCGGGCCTTGGTCTCCTCACCAGCCCGAACAAAGCGTTCTGGCTTTGGGCCAGGGTCGGGGGCGACGTGCTGGATATCGCGACGCTTGCAAGCGGCCTCGTCACATCCCGCCGGAAGGCGCAAGTCGGCACCGCGCTCGGTCTGGTGCTTGGCATTACCGCCCTCGACGTGCTGTGCGCCCGGGCTTTTACGCGTGAGACGTAAAAGCCTCGGCATTCAGCTGACGCCGGAACAAGCCGTTTCTCCAGGACTTTATTCACTCATACAACAAGGAAATGCAGTTCATGACATCGTCTACCGACGCTCTACAGAACTTCCTGATCGATGGGCTGCGCAATGCGCATGCCATGGAAAGCCAGGCTGTCAGCCTGACATCGATGCAGGTCGACAGGTTGAAACACTATCCCGAGCTTGAAGCGCGCATTCGGGAGCATCTTGAGGAAACCAAGGCCCAGCGCGACCGCCTCGAGACTCTACTAGGTGAATTTAACGTCAGTGCTTCTGGCCTGAAGGACTTTGCGTTGAAGACCACCGGCAGCATGGCGGCCCTGGTTCATGGCTTCATGGAGGACGAGGTGCTGAAGAACTCGATGGCCTCGTTTGCTTTCGAAAACTTCGAAATCGCGGCCTATACGTCCCTCATCGCTGCGGCAGAGCGTTTCGAGAAAGCCAACCTGGTCGACGTGTGCGGGACAAAGGTGCTGGAATAGGAAGACATGGCTCTGT